>UQVN01000019.1 GCA_900544525.1 uncultured Eubacteriales bacterium | reverse complement strand
TATTTTATAATAATAACAAAAATATAAAAAGTATAAAAATTAAAAAATAAAGGAGTAACTTATGAGAAAAAGAATCTTTAGCGTTCTTTTAAGCCTTGGTATGACAATTTCATTGTTAGCTGGCTGTGGAATGCAAAATGGACAAGGAAATGAAAACACAGGAACAACAAAAGCAGAAGGAGAAGAGATTACTCTTATGATTCCAGACTGGGGTGTTCCAAATGAAACATTGTTAGAGGAATTTACAAAGGAAACAGGAATCCATGTTACTGTGAATGAAGTGAGCTGGGATGATATTCGTGATAAGATTGCAATTGCTTCTTCCGGTGGAGCAACAGCAGCAGATGTAGTGGAGGTCGATTGGTCTTGGGTTGGAGAGTTTTATGCAGCTGACTGGTTAGAACCATTGGAAGTAACGGATCAAGATAAAGAGGATATGCCAACTCTTTCTACTTTTACAGTGGATGGAAATGTGTTAGCAATGCCATATGCAAATGATTATCGTTTATCTTATTATAATACAAAACAATATGAACAAGCTGGAGTAACAAAAGAACCAGAAACATGGAACGAAGTATATGAACAGATGAAGCAAATAAAAGAAGCAGGAGTGATAGAATATCCTTTTGCGATTCCTTTAAATGCAGAAGAAGGTGCAACGACTTCTTTGATGTGGCTTGCTTATACAATGAATGGAATTGTCTTTAATGAGGATGGAACATTAAATCGTGATTCTATTCTTTCAGCATTAGAGTTTGAAAAGAAAATGATAGAAGAAGAGCTTGTAGATCCAAGTGATAAAACCACTTCAGGATTAGATGCTTATAGAAGGATTACGTCAGGAAATGCTAGTTTTATGACAGGCCCAACTTCTTTTGTTACAAGAAGTATGAATGAAGAGGAATGTCAAGTAGTTGGTCAAATTCAACCAATTCTTGTTCCAGGAAAAGATGGGAAATCAGAAAAAACAATGGCATTACCAGAAGCAATTGGAGTGACTAAATTTTCAAAGCATAAAGAAGCAGCTAAGAAATTTGTAAAGTGGTATACATCAGCAGACATTCAAAAGAAATTAAATGAAACAAATAGTACAATACCAACAAGAAATTCTGTTTTAGAACAATTAGTGAAAGATGGAGTAATGCAAAATGCAGATGCTATGATAGAAGAAGCGAAACGAATTGAATCTCCATTCCCAAATGGAGTTCCAGCTTACTATGCAGAAATGAGCAATACCATTTATAATGCAGTAAATCAAATGGCGAGAGGAGAATTGACTCCAGAAAAAGCCTTTGATGTTATGGATGCGAAAGTAAAAGAATTGGTAGCACAATGAAAGTGAAAAAAAACATAATACCATATATGCTGTTACTTCCTATGTTTTTGATTATGGCAATATTTGTATTCTATCCAATGGTTACGACGTTTACATACAGTTTAAAACAATGGAAGTTGACAATGCCAAGTAATATAAAGTTAGTTGGAATAGAAAACTATATTCGAATTCTACAGGGAGATTCCTTTTGGTATAGTTTTAAAAATACAGTGTTTCTTTTAGTAGTTGTTGTTACATTAACAACGATAATCGGAATTGGTGTTGCACTGTTTTTAAATATAGATGGAAAAGGTTCTGGAATCTTACTTGCACTAGCCATTCTACCTTGGGCACTGCCACCATATGTAAATGGAATACTTTGGAAATTTATTTTTCATTCTGGATATGGATTTATGAACCAATTATTGTTGGCACTCCATTTGATAGAACAGCCAATCGAATGGCTTGGCTCACGATGGTCTCTACTTTTGGTTGTTTCATTTGTTGCTTCATGGAGAAGTATTCCGTTTACAGCGCTTATTTGCTTTGCAGGAAGAAGGGCATTGCCACAAAATATTTATGAGTCAGCAAAGATTGATGGAGGAAGTTCCACTAAAATCTTTTTTGAAATTACACTTCCATTGATGAAACCATTTATTGCGATTAGTGTTACTTCCGTATCAATTACAGCCATGAATATCTTTGATGAAATTATTGCATTATCAGGATATAGCGATTTAGGAAAAAATTTATTAGTAGAAAGTTATTTAATTACCTTTTCCTTTTTAGATTTTGGAAAAGGTAGTGCGCTTACTTATATTATTATGTTTTTTGCTAGTATTTTGGGAGTGTTGTATTTGTATACGCTGAATAAGGAGGTTGAATATTAGATGAAAGGGGTACGAAAGATAGGATATGTTTTTTTTCTAATTTTATTTCTTATCTTTATATTAGGGCCTTTTCTCTGGGCGTTTTTGCTATCCATTACTCCAGAGTATGCAATGTTTACAAATCACTTATCCTTGCTTCCAAAGGAAGTAACATGGGAAAATTATAAGGCATTATTTTTAGGGACATCAAGACAAGGACAACTTCTTTTTCAAGGAATGTGGAATTCCATAAGAGCCATTATTGTTACTTTTTGCATTGGATTTCCAGTAGCAATTTTGAGCGCTTATGTACTATGTAGAATGGAATTTAAGGGGAAAAATGTAATTAAAAATTGTCTTTTAATTACAATGGTGATTCCTGTTATGGCCACTATCATACCAATTTATAGAATTTTTGTGAAATACCAACTACTGGATCAGATTTTTTGGCTAAGTATTGTCTATGTCAGTTCGTACTTACCAATGCTTATATGGTTATTATCCAATTATTTTGCCACACTTCCAAAGGAATTAGAAGAAGTGGCTTGGATCGATGGAGCAGGAAGAGTGAGGACATTTTTTCAGATTTTGATACCAATGTCTTATCCTATTATTTTTACATCAGCATTAATTATTTTTTTAAATACGTGGAGTCAGTTTCAGATCCCTTTGATTCTTGCATCCTCTTTAGAGACAAAACCAGTTGCCATTATTGCTTCTGAGTTTATGACGAAGGATACCATACAGTATGGATTAACGGCGGCAGCAGGACTATTGGCGATTGTATGTCCAGCAGTAACTGCATTTGTATTTCGAAGATTTTTAATTGCAGGAATGATAAAAGGGGCGATCAAAGGTTAGTCAGAGAATGGAATTGGGAAAAGTGAGGAATTTTGTGCTGGCTAAACTTTGTTGTAACACTTGGTTCGAAAAATTTACAATGCATATCTGGATTCGAAGGATGTCTTTTTTTCTATATTGAATAAGAAGAAAGAAAAAAGAGACTGTTGAAACATAAAGTATCTCTACAAGATGAAAAAATTTAGAGGAGTATCAGTGAAATGAAGTTAATTTACAAAGGAAAATATAATGGCGATCCAACATCATTGCCAAGCAGAGAACATTTTCAAGGAGCAGTAAAATTCAAAGAGTTTGATAATCCAAAAGAATTGGGAAAGTTTATGAATCGAATTGCCGTTTTTATTATGATAATTGCATTGCTTATCTTTTGGTTTCGAGCAGGAATAGGAGCATTTAGTATATTAGGAGGTCTTTGTGCTATTTTTGTAGTTCCTTTCCCCCATGAACTACTCCATGCCATTTGTTTTAAGAAAGAAGTCTATTTATACACTAATTTAAAAGATGGGATGCTATTTGTTGTAGGACCAGAAGCTATGAGTAAAGTTCGTTTTATTATTATGTCACTTTTACCCAATATTGTGTTTGGGTTGATCCCATATATTATTTTTCTTATAAATCCTAACGATTCTTTTTTGGGAACGATGGGGACTTTAGCAATTGGAATGGGAGCAGGAGATTATTATAATGTGTATAATGCTGTCACACAAATGCCAAAAGGAGCAAAAACATATTTGCATCAATTTAATTCTTATTGGTATTTGCCAGAAAAATAAAAAGATAAAAAAAGAGGTAAATTATACCCATTATTACCATAATTACAGCCGTTTTGTGATATTTACTTTTTGTTTTTATGACATAGACTTCATAGGAAGAGATATCATCATAGGAAAGTACCTAGCGGAGTATTATTTTTTATTTGGATGAGTCTATTTATTTGTGCAAAATCAAGTGATATAATAAAAATAATATTTGCTAATTGGTAGTTAGCAAAAAGGCGCAGAAGAAAAATTTTAATAAAGGAAGGGGTTCTATGAGTAACATATTACATAGGATTTGTGCTATTGTTGTACAGCATACAATAATGGAAGGAAACAATGATACTACTGTTCCATATATTACAGCTTATCGACATGAGAAAAAGGATATTTCGCTTCCTGATACAGCAAATCCTTATATTTATTTGGTGGTAGAAGGCACAATGAGGCTTCATTCCACAGAAGGAATTAAAGAATATACAAAAGGACAGTATTTTATATTTGCTATTGACAGTCCAAAGGCAGGACAGGCTTTATCTGCATCATCCAAAGCGCCATTTTTAGCATTGTCCATTGAATTTTCTGTAGATGATGTTATCTCTGTTATGCTTGATATTGATAGCGACTTACCTGAAAAACTGTTTGACGAGAATATATCTATTGCTATCTGTTCACAAGAGGATGAAAAGCTCTTTCATACTATTTTGCGACTTTTGACTATGACGGAAACAGAATTATCTTTTATGGGAAAGCATTTAAAAAGAGAAATTATCTTCAATCTTATCACTGGGCGATATGGTAAACAGTTTATGCAAAGTATTATCAACATTCAGCAGGCGGGTGATATTTATTATATTAACAGTTGGATTAAGGAAAATTATAAGATGGATTTTTCAGTAGAAGACTTAGCAGGGCAAAGCAACATGAGCCTTTCCAGTTTTCATCAGAAATTCAAAAATGCTGTAGGTATGGGTCCATTGCAATGCCAAAAAAAGCTAAGACTTACTGAGGCAAGGAGACTTATGCTGGATCAATCAGCGAATGTAACAGATGCTGCAGTGGAAGTAGGATATGAGAGTGTATCTCAATTTATCCGTGATTATCGGAGAATGTTTGGACGTTCCCCACAAAAGGATATTCAAGAAATACTCAATTGCATTCAGACGAAAACGAAGTTAGATTAGTTTAATTATTGTCTTGTTTTTTTATAACTAACTCTGCAAAGTCTTGAAACGTGTCCCCGTTCCTATTTTCAGAATCTTGTATCAAATTAAAAAAACAATTTGGTACTTCACGAAGTTTGCGATTTTTGCTTATGCAGGGAGTACAGCCTTTATCATGATTGATTGGGTGTAATGGGCAGTCTAAATTTTTACAGGTACAAAACTTACTTAAATGATTCATATAACCTCCATATTTTATGAACAATGAGAAACATGTTTTACGAGTTTCTCACATTTGCAGACAGTTGTCATAAACTTATGCCAGCATAGTTTATGACTGGCTGTCTTTCTTTATTTTTTACAACAATTGAAATAATTTTCTTATTTTTCCATACTTAGTACGGCACGAAAATGTGTTTTTGCTGCCATCATCTTTTCATAGGCTTCACGAGCCTTCTCTAAAGGAAATACCTCTATCATTGGGCGTACATCTGTTAGGATACTAAAACGGACAGCAGCTTCCATTTCATTAATATCTGTAAAGGTACCCTTGACTGTATTCGGTCCCATTAAAAAGTCCATAGCAGACCAGTTCAGCGGTTCTTCATTTACAGCGGCGATAATCAGCTCTCCGTCTATTCCAAGACCGCCCATTAGAGAAGAAATTACCTCTGCATTTGGTGCAGTTGCAAGGATTACTTTTGCACCACCTAATGCCTTTAGAGTTTCTGCAGGATTTTCTTTTTCGCTATCAATATAGTGGTGTGCTCCCAATTCTTTTGCAAGCGGTTCTTTATCTGCACCACGGGAAATAGCTACCACTTCATAGCCTGCTTTTTTCGCATACTGTATGGCAAGATGACCTAAACCACCAATTCCTGAAATAGCTACTAGATCTCCTAAACGTGCTTTGCTGTTATGTAATGCACTAAAGGTTGTTTCTCCTGCACAAAGTAGTGGAGCAGCTTCTTCCGCTGTTATTTCATTGGGGATCAAAATCAGCCCATCTTCATAAGCCAACATATATTCTGCATAGCCACCATCTGTTGTGAGTGCTGTTGTATGGTCGTGACCACCATGCCAACCAATACCTACTCTTTGGCCGACTTTCCATTTTGTAACACCCGCTCCTAATTTGTCAATAACACCGACTACCTCGTGACCAGGAATACGGGGGTAAGAAGAAGCTGCACCTTCGATTACCTTTGAATCACCGTGACAGATACCACAGGCTTCTACTTTTAAAAGCACCTGACTTTCATTTGGTTCTGGTACTGGAATTTCTACTAGTTTCATAGGCTCACCTTTTGCAGCTACCTGAATTGCTCTCATCATAGACATATATTTTACCTCCTAAA
This sequence comes from uncultured Eubacteriales bacterium, assembly GCA_900544525.1. Classification (GTDB taxonomy): domain Bacteria; phylum Bacillota; class Clostridia; order Lachnospirales; family Lachnospiraceae; genus Scybalomonas. The sequence goes on along the minus strand of UQVN01000019.1, from coordinate 16,956 downwards.
ATGGCTATATTATGACAATCATGTGATGTTAGATAATTGATGATTGTCTGCTATCATTATGACAGGTTATACAAAATTTGGCTTGCCTATTTCTTTAAAATATTTGCTCGATTCTCTTTGATTTCCATATATTGATATGAAAAAAGATGGAAAAGATAAATGCTTTATGGTCTATTATTTTATAGAAGGAATTGATCTAATATCTTTTGGAGTTTATTATAAAGCGTTAAAAGGGAATATGCTATTAAAAAGTTTTATGGAGATTATGAAAGAGCAATTTAAAGGAGAGAAAGGAAAAAAATAAAATTTATTTAAAAATGTTGTAAAAACAACGACATTGATTTAAAAACAATGTTATACTTGCACCATGGTTGGGAAACGACCTATCAAAAAACAAGATAAGTCGTTATCATAACAGATAAAATGACGAGAAATTTACTATGTAAATGAAAATCATAGATAGGCACTCGCCACATTCGTTGAAATATAGTAGGAATAATAGAAAAGGAGAACATACCATGGAAAACAAAATGTTTTGTTATCAATGTCAGGAAACTGCAGGATGCAAAGGATGTACACAAGCAGGTGTTTGTGGAAAAACTGCACATACAGCAAATCTTCAAGACTTATTAGTTTATGTTACAAAAGGACTTTCAGAAGTATTAACTGCTCTTAGAAAAGAAGGAAAGACAGTAGCAAAAGAATGGAATCATCAAGTAACAGAAAACTTATTTATCACAATTACAAATGCAAACTTCGATGATGAAAAAATCATGTCTCGTATTCAGTCTACATTAGCAGGAAAAGAAGAGTTAATGAAACAACTTTCTAATAAAGAAGTTCTTTCTGCTCATGCTCGTTTCTACACAGAAAATGTAGAAGAATTAGAAGCAAAAGCAAAAGAAGTTGGTGTTCTTGCCACAGAAAATGAAGATGTAAGAAGTTTAAGAGAGCTTATCACATATGGATTAAAAGGTATGTCTGCTTATTTAAAACATGCCAATGCTCTTGAAAACGAAAATGAAGAAATCGATGCATTCTTACAAGAAGCATTAGTAAAAACATTAGATGACACATTAAGTGCCGACGATTTAGTAGCTCTTACATTAGAAACAGGAAAATATGGTGTAGATGCTATGGCGCTTTTAGATGGTGCTAACACAGGAAAATATGGTAACCCAGAAATTACAAAAGTAAACATCGGTGTTCGTAACAATCCAGCTATCTTAGTTTCAGGACATGATTTAAGAGACTTAGAAATGTTATTAGAACAGACAGAAGGAACAGGGGTTGATGTTTATACACACTCTGAAATGTTACCAGCTCACTATTATCCAGCATTCAAAAAATATAGCCATTTTGTAGGAAACTATGGAAATGCTTGGTGGAAACAAAAAGAAGAGTTTGAAAGTTTTAACGGACCAATTCTTTTAACAACAAACTGTCTTGTACCACCAAAAGAAAGCTACAAAGACCGTGTTTATACAACAGGAGCCGTTGGATTCCCAGGATGTAAACATATCGCTGGTGGTGCTGGTGAACAAAAAGACTTCAGTGAAATTATTGAACATGCAAAGAGATGTGAAGCTCCAACAGAAATCGAAACAGGAGAAATCGTTGGTGGATTTGCTCACAATCAGGTAATTGCTTTAGCAGATAAAATCGTAGAAGCTGTAAAGGCAGGTGCTATTAAGAAATTTGTTGTTATGGCTGGTTGCGATGGTAGAGCAAAATCAAGAAACTATTACACAGAATTTGCAAAAGCACTTCCAAAAGATGCGGTTATTTTAACAGCAGGTTGTGCAAAATATAAATACAACAAGTTAGATCTTGGCGATATTGGAGGAATTCCAAGAGTTCTTGACGCAGGACAGTGTAACGACTCTTATTCATTAGCTGTTATCGCATTAAAATTAAAAGAAGTATTTGGTCTTGATGATATTAATGATCTTCCAATTGTTTATAACATTGCATGGTATGAACAAAAAGCGGTTATCGTATTATTAGCACTTCTTCACTTAGGAGTGAAAAACATTCACTTAGGACCAACTCTTCCAGCATTCCTTTCTGAGAATGTGGCTAAAGTTCTTGTTGAAAACTTTGGTATTGCAGGAATTACAACTGTAGAAGATGATATGCGTTTATTCTTCGGAGATGATGCTGTCGTAAAAGAAGATAAAATCACAGGTGATATGATCATGGGTGAAATTTTAAGAATGCGTGAAGATGCAGGAGACATTTTAATGGAAAGCGGAATGCATTGCTTAGGATGTCCAGCTTCTCAGATGGAATCTTTACAGGATGCTTGTGCTGTTCATGGCTTAAACGTAGACGATATTCTTGCAAAATTAAATAAGTAATTAGAATCGGAATAAGAAACACTAAGAAAAGACTTTATGAAATAAGAAAGCAATAGCTTTAGAACGTTTTCAAATTCGATTAGGTAATAAAGCTATTGCTTATTAGACCATTTATTTAAAACTTTTATAGAACGAAAAACAAAAGAAAGGGAAAGGCCCCCACCAATTCCCTTTTATCCCCTTAATATCTCAAAAAGAAAAACTTTAAATTATTTGCAACCTCAATTATAAGTAGAAAAGGATAGAAAAATGAGTCAATTTTTAGGATTTATTCACCATATGATGTATGGTAAAATACAAAGACAAGAAGCCCTTACAAAAGAACTTTGTAAACAAGCAAAAGAATTTGGGTGGACAGACTCTTTAGTAGAAGAATTAGATGAAACTTGTGGAATCCCAAAGGAAGGAAATTTAGAAGAAATCATTGATTTAGGAAATATTCATGGTTGGCTTCAAGAGCAAGTAAGTCTTGTAGAAACACGCTTTGCAAAGGCAGTTTGTGTACTCACAAAAGAAAATGAAGATCGTCTTGAGAAAATCAAAGAGGTGTGTCGTACAGTAGGAAAAAATACGGCTTGTGAAATGCCAAGAGATAGTTCTGTAAAAGAGCTATTTGATTCTTTAGGACAATTTTTATTAGATGGAATGCCATGTGACGGTGGTGTGGATATTCATAACGCAGAAGAAGATGAGATTCTTTGGAGTGTTGATGGTTTTGTTCACGTACCTTATTGGGAAAATGAAGGAATGTCCTCCGAAACATTTTTCAATTTAAGAGATGCATGGCTTCAAGGATTTTTTGAAGATAGAGACGTAGACTATGAGAGAATCGGAGAGTCCACTTTCCGTATAAAGGAAAAATAAAATGCAAGGAATTATAGAAATTTTAAGAGAAGAACATGATGAAATTTTAAAGTTTATTGTAGAACTCCGTGGAAAATGTGTTGATTTTATGGAACATGATACGATGGATATGGAGTACTTTAGAAATGCAGTTTCTTTTATCCGTAATTTTGCCGATAAAGCTCATCATCAAAAAGAAGAGAAGATTTTATTTCAAGCAATGATGGAGCGTTTAGGAACTGTTGCAGTTAATTTAATTCAGCATGGAATGTTAGTGGAACATGACTTAGCAAGACTTCATGTGATGGAGCTTGAAAACGCATTAAATGCATATGAAAAAGAAAAAACTCCAGAAAATAAACTGGACATCATTGCAAATGCAGTTGGATATTGCTATCTCTTAAAACGTCATGTAGATAAAGAAAATGCAGTTGTATATCCATACGCTGAAAAAAATCTTTCTGCTGATGTAATGAAACAATTAGATGAAGAAGCTGTTCGGTATATGGAACAGTTACAAAACTCATAAACAATTGAATACCTTTGCCCTTATAACGATAAAAGAAGTCTCCTTGTGATCGGGAGGCTTCTTTTTTTATCTTATAGGAAATTCCTCGGAAACTATTTGCGCGCGGCAAAGTGTGCTTTGCTAAAAGTAACTTAAAGTCGTGAAGAGTGTACAAAGCACACTTTGTTATACCAAGAACATAAGAAATGTTTGAAATGTGGTTTTCTTGGAAATAACAAAAAAGAGTTGACAAATATTTTCAATTCATGTAGAATTCAATTGTCCGAATTAATACATTATGTTTTCGGATATTTGGAGGTGAGCTATGCAATTAGATGAGTCAAATGGTGGAGACCTTAGAGTTTTCCGTGAAACTTATAAAGATTTGGAAGGAGTTTATGATAGATTTCCAAAACTTTGTGGTTTATCAGGAACGGAATACTGGGCATTATCCATGATATATGAAGGGGTTTCCACGCAATATGGTATTTGTGAATGTCTTTCTATTAGTAGGCAGACTGTGAATTCGGCATTTAAACAGTTGAAAAAAAGAGGATTGATACGGTTGGAAACTATGGATAGTAACCTTCGTGTCAAGCAAGTTTATCTAACAGATAGCGGAATAGAATTTGTAGAAAAGCAACTTGGGAATATGCATAAATTAGAAGAAACAGTCTGGCATAGGATGAGTGAAGAAGAAAGAATACAAATTACAAGACTTCTTTGCAAATACAAAACCTTACTAGCAAAAGCATTACAAAATTACAAAGATAATTTAGAATAGTTCATCGGAGGACTTACAATCGCAATTGTAATGTCGATAAGATGTCGAGTGCGCTCGGTTTATAATAACCGGGCGCACTTTTTTTATGCGAAGACAACGAGTCAGAAACTATGCTTGCATAAGTTTATGACGACTGTCCGCCAATGTGAGAAACTCGCATAGCGTGTTTCTCATCGTTATGTTATAGGAAATTCCTTGCAAAGCGAGCCATCCGAATTTTATTTTCTATAGGGAGGATTATTACTTATGAAACTTATCATGCGTTTTCTTAAACCGTATCGAGCCTTATTTGCACTTACAGTATTTCTAATATTTTTAGATGTTATAGGTGCTTTGTACATTCCTACCTTGATTGCTGAGATAATGAATCAAGGTACATCAGAAGCTACGTTAAATGACTTGTATATGACAGGATTACAAATTGTAATTGCATCTGTTATTTCAGGTGTGGGTGCAATTGTAGGTGGATATACCTGTTCTTTACTATCTTCAAAAGTATGCAAAGATATCCGTGATGCAGTTTATGAAAAGTCATTAAAATTATCTATTTATGATTTTAAACAATTTGGAACAGCTTCTATTACAACACGAACAATATCGGATATTACCAATATTCAGACCGCATTTATTAGTTTTATTCAAATGGTATTGCCTGTCCCAGCCATCTTTACCGTTGCACTGATTTTGACATTTCGATTGGATATGGTAGTGGGATTTATTCTTTTAGCAGTATTGGTTATTGTCATCTTACTTGCATTTGGTATTATGCGTATGGCTTCACCATTATTTAAGCGACTACAAAAATTACTGGATCATATGAGTACGGTGTTACTTGAGAATCTTACAGGTGTCAGGGTTATTCGAGCTTTTAACAAGCAAGATAGTGAACAGACTCGTTTAGATACTTCATTTGAAAATTATGCAAATACGTCTATCAAGGCAAATAGAATGTTTGCAAATTTAGATGGACTTTCATTTTTTTCAATCAACCTTTTTGTTATCATTATCTATTGGTTTAGTGGGGGAAGAATTACAGCAGGTTATTTCCAAATTGGGGATATCACAGCTTTGATTGAATATGCATTAATGGCATTGTTTTATCTGATGATGGCTCAAATGGTAATCTTAACATTGCCTAGAGCACTTGAATGTTGTAGTCGTGTTCAAGCCGTATTAGACCACTCACCAGAGATAAATGATTTAGTTTCCGTTGATACCGATGAAAAAAATGTGGATGAAGTATTAGTTTTTGATCATGTGTCCTTCCGATTCGCTGACGCAGAAGAAGATACCTTACACGATTTGAGCTTTACATGTAAGCGTGGGGAAACAACAGCTATCATTGGAGGAACTGGAAGTGGAAAATCCACAGTAGCGTCTCTTATTCTTAGATTCCATGACGTTACAAAAGGTTCTTTACGTCTTAATAATAAAGACTTACGTCAAATGACACAGCATCATTTAAGAGAAAATATCTCTTATATTCAACAAAAAGCATGGCTGTTTTCTGGAAGTATTGCTGATAATCTACGTTATGGTAATCCGAATGCTTCTGATGCTGAATTAGAACATGCTTTAGAAGTAGCACAAGCCAGTGATTTTGTTCATTCTCTGCCAGAAGGATTAAATTCTTACGTAGCTCAGGGTGGAACCAATTTCTCTGGTGGACAAAAACAAAGGTTATCCATTGCAAGAGCTTTAGTGAAAAAACCAGAATTATATATTTTTGATGATAGTTTTTCTGCGCTTGATTTTAAAACAGATGCGGCTTTAAGAAAAGCGTTGGAAAAGGAAACAAAAGATATTGCGGTTTTAATCATAGCACAAAGGGTTAGCACAATTCGGAACGCGGATCAGATTATTGTATTAAATGAAGGTAAAATAGCTGGAAAAGGAACACACGATGAATTGATGAAGAATTGTGATGTTTATAAAGAAATAGTAAATTCTCAGACGAAGGAGGAGGATGAGCGATGAAAGAAAAGAAATTAAACTACGATGCTCCACAAAATATGAAAACTACGATTATACGTTTATGTGGCCTATTAAAAAAGCAGCGTTTTCGTCTTTCGATAGTTGGAGTATCGATTATTCTCTATACGATACTAGCGATTTATACACCATTTAAAAGTGCACAGGTGATTGATGCTATATGGCAAAGTATACAATATGCAAAAGAACAAGGAATACCATATGAAATTACATGGGATGGCGTTGGGAAAAGTCTATTGTCATTATCAATACTTTATTTATTCACATGGCTATTTTATTATTTACAGTCATTTTTAATGGCGAGTGTTGCAGATACTTTAACTTTAACTTTACGTCAACAAATCGGAGCAAAATTAAATGTACTACCATTACGTTTTTTTGATCAGAATAAATCTGGGGAAATATTAAGTAGGGTAACGAACGATTTGGATAAAATAACAGAAACACTTCAAACAGGTCTTTTAAAATTACTAGTTGCTATTGGGACTATTATCGGCTCATTAGCTGTTATGTTCTATTATAATATTCTCTTAACCTTTGTCTTTTTAATATTTATGTTTATCAGTATGGTAATTACTCGAATTGTAGCAACTAAAAACTTGAAATATGCTGCACTTCGACAAGATACACTTGGTACATTAACGGGGATTGTAGAAGAATATTATACTGGAAGAAATATTATTAAAGCATATAACCACGAGAAAGAAAGCATTGAGCAAGTGTGTGCTAATACAGAATTAAATAGAAAGGCTACTCAAAAGGCAGATTTCTTAACAAATAGTGTTAATCCACTCATTCGACTTATTACTCGATTAGGACAGTCAGTGATTGCAGTTATTGCAGGAAGTGCTATGCTGAATGGGACGATGTCGATTGGTGTCGTACAGGCTTTTTTCCAATATGTCAATCAATCGGCAGAACCTCTTACACAGGCCTCATTTATGATTAACACATTGCAGTCTGCTTTAGCTTCAGCAGAACGAACCTTTCAATTATTAGATAGTGAAGAGGAAATACCAGATACAGCTTCACCTATTACTTTAGAACGTGCAAAAGGAAATATTGCATTTGAACATGTTAGTTTTGGTTACACACCTTCTAAACTTTTAATGAAGGATATTAGTTTTACGGTAAAGCCAGGTCAAAAAATTGCGGTTGTAGGAAGTACAGGAGCAGGGAAAACGACTTTGATCAATTTGCTTATGCGATTCTATGAAGTAAACGGAGGAAAAATTTTAATAGATGGCATATCATCTATCGATCTAACAAGGAAAGGATTGCGACAAAATTTTGGTATGGTATTACAAGATACTTGGCTCTTTAGTGGTACTGTAGCAGAAAATATCGCTTATGGTAAGCCGAATGCAACACGTGAAGAAATTATATCTGCGGCTAAAGCAGCAAAAGTAGATTATTTTATTCGTACGATGCCACAAGGTTATGACACGATGTTAGATAATGAGGGTTCTAATTTATCCGTTGGGCAACGACAATTATTAACAATAGCAAGGGTGTTTTTATGCAATCCGCCTATTTTAATTTTAGATGAGGCAACCTCTAGTGTTGATACCCGTACGGAAACAGAGATTAATAAAGCTATGCAGGAATTAATGAATGGACGTACTAGCTTTGTAATTGCACATCGTCTATCAACGATTCGAGATGCAGATATTATTTTATTTATGGAAAACGGAAATATTATTGAACAAGGAAATCATCAAGAACTTTTAGAAAAGAAAGGAGCTTATGCTACCCTTTATTATAGTCAGTTTGCATAAAAAATAACATTGTGTAAAAATATTAGAATTCGGGCTTTGGAGAGCCATAGTAGAGGAGTAGTGGTGTGTAAGGCATAGAATATAAACTCGAAGAAAAAACCGTAACTGTATTCACATTCATGTGTTTTAACAGTTACGGTTTTTGATAGTTAAATAATAGACATATTTACCTAAAAAAATTTGTGCTCATAAAAGAACAAAGACTATTTTTTAACAATAACTCTTAGTAATTTAGTCGAATTTTCAGGAATTAATTTTTAGGAATTACTATTTTAAGAGAAGATTTAACGAGACGAAGAAAAGAAAGCATAAGAAAAAAGAAGGGGAATTTGGTGTAATATTAGTAAAAGGAAAACGAGGAGTCGTCTGTGCTTTTTTAGTAAGATATGCTTTAGATTTAACAATCTATTTTTTGATTCCAGTCATTAAAATAACGATGGTTGACGGTGCAACTATTTAAGCGTATGATGAAAGAAAATCACTAGTGAAAGGGTAAAATTAAAAATAAGTAATGGATTGGGCTCACTTTTTTGTGAGGTAAAGGAGGATATTATGATTCAGATTCGGGATTACATAAAAGATTCTTATCAATTATTCATTGGAGGACAATGGGTAGATAGTGCAGATGGAAAGACGTTTAAAAGTTATTGCCCAGCAGATGGAAGAGAGTTATCTACTTGTGCGGAGGCAACTCGTGAAGATGTGGATCGAGCAGTAGAGTCTGCATGGAAAGCATTTGAATCTTGGAAGAATACAACAGTAGCTGAAAGAGCAGCTGTGTTAAATAAGATTGCGGATATTATCGATGAAAATAAAGAGCTTCTTGCTATGGTAGAAACACTGGACAATGGAAAGCCACTTCGTGAGACAATGGCAATTGATATTCCGTTTTCAGCAGAGCATTTTCGCTATTTTGCAGGTGTTATTCTTGCAGAGGAGGGAAGTGCCACTCTATTAGATAATCAGACATTGAGTCTGATTTTAAGAGAACCAATTGGAGTGGTAGGACAAATCGTGCCTTGGAATTTTCCATTTCTTATGGCAGCTTGGAAGTTAGCGCCTGTATTGGCGGCAGGTTGTTGTAGTGTATTAAAACCATCTAGCTCTACTTCTCTTAGTGTGTTAGTTTTGGCAGAGTTAATAAAAGATGTTGTACCAGCAGGTGTTATTAATATTATTACAGGTAGCGGTTCAAAAGCTGGAAATTATATTTTAGAGCATAAAGGGTTCCGAAAACTTGCCTTTACAGGTTCTACAGAAATCGGACAGGACATTGCAAGAGCGGCGGCAGAGCGTTTAATTCCTGCTACTTTAGAATTAGGTGGTAAATCCGCGAATATCTTCTTTTCCGATTGTAAATGGGATATGGCAATGGACGGTTTACAACTTGGTATTTTGTTTAATCAAGGGCAAGTATGCTGTGCAGGTTCTAGAGTATTTGTACAGGAGGACATTTATGATCGTTTCGTAGAAGAAGCGATAGAAAGATTTAATCAAGTGAAAGTTGGGCTTCCTTGGGAAGATGGTGTTCAGATGGGAGCACAAATCAACGAAGGCCAATTAAAGAAGATTTTAGGTTGGATTGAAGAAGCAAAACAAGAAGGTGCTATCGTGGCTTGTGGTGGAGAACGAGCGGTGGAAGGTGAGTTAGCCAATGGATTCTTTATGAAACCAACGTTACTTGTCAATGTAACAAATGACATGAAAGTAGCACAAGAAGAAATCTTTGGACCAGTTGCTTGTATTATTAAATTCCGTGATGAAGAAGAAGTGGTTCAAATGGCAAATGATAGCCGTTATGGACTCGGTGGAGCAGTATGGACACGTGATATCAATCGTGCTATTCGTGTAAGTCGTGCCGTTGAAACAGGGCGTATGTGGGTGAATACTTATAATTCAATTCCTGCTGGTGCTCCATTTGGTGGATATAAAGAATCTGGTATTGGACGTGAGACACATAAAGTAATGTTAGATCATTATACACAGATGAAAAACATTTTAATTAACCTCTCTGAAAATCCATCTGGATTTTATTAAAGATACGAAAAGAGGAAACGTTAATTTTATATTAGAAAGATGTGGCTGTTACAAATAGGTTTTGTGGCGGCCACATCTTTTTTCATGCTATAATAAGCCATACTCATGCTATAATAAAGCCAATGAGGCAAGCACAGAATGTCTGGTGAATACAATGGGATTATAAGCTAGCTTATAATAGAATAGAAAGTGATAAAAACTAGGAGAAAAATCTGTTCTTCATAAAATCTTCATGAATATCATATAAAATCAACGATTAAAATGGAGAGAGTGTGTATTTCTATCGTAGCAAGAGCTATGAGTCATGTGAAAAGCATACTCTGTATTGACAAGAGAACAGATGGATAGGGAGCGATAAATGAAAAAAGTATTAGTTGTCGATGATGAAGAGAAATTAATTGAAGTAGTAGAAGCCTATTTAAAAAAAGAAGGATATATTGTTTTTTGTGCAAAGGATGGGGAAGAGGCGTTAGAACAATTCCATCAAAGGAATCCAGATATGATTCTTTTAGATCTAATGCTTCCTAAAATATCAGGGGAAGAAGTGTGCCAGATTATTCGGAGAGAATCGAGAGTGCCAATTATTATGTTAACAGCGAAGATAGAAGAAGAAGAAAAAATTTATGGATTGAATGTTGGAGCAGATGATTATATTACAAAACCTTTTTCTCCTAGAGAATTGATGGCACGAGTGGCCAGCTTATTTCGTAGATGTGGAGACGATATTTCCCCATTATTTCATGTGATGAGTTGGAATAATGGGGAGTTAGAAGTTAATTTTGATTCTCATGAAGTGAAAAAAAGAGGGGAAGTAGTGAATCTTACACCAAATGAGTGGAAGCTGTTTGTTTCTATGGCAAAGTATCCAAAAAAGACATTTACAAGAGAAGAACTAATTGAAATTTCTTTTGGAATGGAATTTGATGGATACGATCGAACCATTGATTCTCATATTAAAAACTTAAGAGCAAAAATAGAAGAAAATAGTGGAAAGCCAAAGTATATTATTACAGTTCGAGGAGTTGGATATAAGTTTGGTGGCGAATAAGAAAAAAGAAATACAAAAAAGGGAAAAATTTTATAAGAAAAAATGGAAATGGAATAGAAATGGGATAAAAGCAAGTTTAAGAATGAGACTAATGCTTTCTTATGGTTTTATGGCTTTGTTTTTAGTTTTATCCTTGCTTATTATTTCGAACATTATGTTAGAACATCATTTTAAAGTGTATGTCCAGCAAAGACAGGAAGAGGAGAATCAAAACCTTGTGGCAACGGTACTCGATGAGTTTGAAATAGAAGGAGAACCTAGTTTTGAATTTTTTAAGCGACTTGGAAAAGAAGCATTGAAACAAGGGATCGTTTTTATGATAAAAGATGAAAATGATAAAGAGATCTATTGTGAAAGTTGTTCTAATGTGTCAGGATGCGAAGAAATGCACAAAAATATGCAGGATATGATGCAAAAGAGGTATCCAAACTGGGAAGGACAATACACAGAAAAAGTGTATCCGTTACAAAAAGAAAATACTTTTTATGGAAGTGTTGTACTGGGTTACTATGGGCCGTTCTTTTTCCATAAAGAAGATTTACAGTTTATTAGTCTTGTAAATTTTGTATTTGTAATAGTGGCAGTTATTTTACTGCTTGTCGCATTTTTAATGGGAAGTTTTTTGGCGGATCGAATTGCAAAACCATTACAAGTTGTTATAGAGCGCACGAAACAATTAGAACAACAACAATATGTGGGAAGAATTGAGTTTGTATCCAATACAAAAGAATTGGATCAATTAATCAAAAGTGTGAACACGTTAGGGGATACGCTAGAACAGCAGCAGAGGATAAAGAAAACCATGGCAAGAGATTATGCTCATGAATTTCGAACTCCATTAGCAGCATTGCAGTCCAACTTAGAAGCGATGATCGATGGGATTTTTGAGCCCACAAAGGAACGGATAGAAAGCTGTCTAACAGAAGTTTTACGATTATCAAGGATGTCAGGTCAAATTCATCGAATTGTAGAGTTGGAAAATCAACGTGTCTTTATTCAAAAAGAATCGTTTGATTTTACTCAATTATTAAAGCAAACGGTAACTGCGTTGGAACAGGAGTGGAGAGAAAAGAAATTGAAAGTAACTGTGAGTGGAAAGTCTTGTGATATTTTTGCGGATCGAGATCAGATGAGTCAAGTCATTATGAATTTACTTTCCAATGCCATTAAATATACGAAAGAAAATGGAGAAATGATAGCGAAAGTTGAAGAGAAAGCACATCAGCTCATTTTTACATTACAGGATACAGGTGTTGGAATGCCAGAAGACGAACTAGAAAATATTTTTGAGTATCTTTATCGTATCGACAATTCAAGGACAAAAAATACAGGAGGCTCAGGAATAGGACTTGCAGTTGTAAAATCTATTATTATCGCGCATGGTGGAACCATAGAGGCAAAGAGTCAGTTAGGAAAAGGAAGTACATTTATTGTAAGACTACCAAAAAAATAAAGAGTTTTTCATAAAAACTCCATAAAAGAGAGTTATCATAGGCTTGTTTTAATAAATAGATAACAAAAGAAAGAAGAGGTAAGTATTATGAATAAAAAATGGATTGCAGTGGCAGGAATGATGGTAGCGACCTTTGCAGTAAGTACAAGCGTTTTTGCAGGAGCAAAAGGAAAAAATCTCTCTGATAACAGTACACAATCATTTGTAAAAGTAGAAGAAGAACAGACAACAACACCTTCTACATCATTTTCACGTTCGAACTGTGGTGGCGGTGTATACGATATAATGATGGATGAAAATGGAAATTTAGTATCCAAAAAACAGTTTGAAGAAAATTTAAAACGTGCAGAAAAAGAAGGAAGTATTTCAAAGGAAGACAAAGAGTTTTATCAAAGAATGTATGAGTATTGTTCTGGAGGAACAACACAAGGCCGTAGAGGCTGTTAGTTTCTTATTGATATAAAAACTAGTATAAATCATAATAAAATAGTAGAAAAGGGCTGTGACCGAAGATTAAAATGAGTCACAGCCCTTTTCTATGTATTAATAAGAAGATGGTATAGAGCATATTTCTTACTATCATGTAATGATAGACTCATAGAAAAGTACATTTTAAAAGTTTCTCTCAGATTTTGGAAGAATTATGCGATAATTATAGAAATATGTGATATAATGACTAATAAGAGTGGCTAATGAAAAAAGAGAGAAGGGATTAAAAAATTACAAATTATAGTAAAGTGAAAAATGAGCAATAAGAATTATCCTGTGGAATAAAACTCTTGATTTGCGTGGAAGGCATAAGGCAAGCGCACTGTTTGATTGTCGCCCGCAAATATGAGAAATTTATATTACAAATTTCTCATCGTTTTTAAATTGAAATAGTCTCCTTAGCTTTATTAAGGAGAAATGGAATAAAAAAGAAAGAGTAAGGGAATGGGTATGCAGAAAATCATAAAGAAAATACCAGTCACTATAATCATTATTTTATTTTGCATTTCATTAGCGGGAGTAACAATTGTAATTTCTAAAAAAGAGTTATTAAAAAATGCTCAGATGATGGGAGAAGAAATTTCACGACAGTTAGCAGTCATAGAAGAAGGGTACATTCAACAGTATGAGCAAATGTTGAAGACGGCTGCAAAAGGGTTAGAAGGTTTACTTCAAGATGGGGCAAAAAAGTCTGAAATCCGAGAGTGGATGGGAAGTTATGTTAATCATATGGAGGATATTTTACCAATAGAAGGTCTTGAAATGTATGCTTTCATTGATGGAAAAATTATAGCCAAGACCGATTGGAAAGGAGATAGTACTCTTAATTCGACTGCTACAAAATGGTATCAAAATGCGTTGAAAGCAAATCATGAAGTTGCATATACTGATATATATAAAAATATTTGGTTAGGGGAAGAGGTCATTACACTATCCGTACAAATTGGGGATACAAAAAATGTGATAGCTTTAGATCTTTATCCAAATCAAATGAAAAACTGGTTTACGATACAGGAATTATTAGAAGAAGAACATTTTTATTTAACAGACGCAAATGGTAATTTATTATATTACGAATTAGATGAAATGATGATGCAAAAACAAGAAGTGCAAGTATTCGTAGATGAGTTGTTTTTGAAAATAAAACAAGAGGAGCATGGCTTGTATCATTCGTGTGTTTCTGATATTGCTGGTGAAAAAAGATGTATCTATTATAGTGTGGCTTCCAATGGATGGTATGCGATTATTACGATGCCGTATTCCTATTTGCTTATAAGTAATGAGATGATTCTAAAAGCGTATTTAGTTGTAGTATTTGTGTTTGCAGTTGTGGCAATTCTTTTGTTAATAAAAGGAAAAATAGCGGAGAAAAAACAAATGTTATATAATCGAATTATGCAAGCACTAGGTGATTCTTATTATGCCTTTTACTTAATTGATTTAGAAAAAGAGACTTATTTTATGTTTAAAGAGATGGAAGAAGTCCGAGAATCCTTAGAAGAGAAAGGATATTATAGTCAATTTGTAAGTTATGTAGAAAGCTTATTTGAAGAAGAATTAAGGCAAGAATTTAGAGAGAAATTTTCATTAGAAAACATGAGAAAAGTGGTAAATGGCTCAAAGAAAAGTTGTAGAGAAGATTTTCGGAGGTATTTTGGAGAAAAGTTACAATGGATTAGTGTGCAGATGTTGTATAATACAATGCCTAAAAATGAAGTCATATTGGCATTTCAAAATATTAATGATGTAAAAGAAAGAGAATTATCAAAATTAAAAATTGTGCAAGATGCGATGGAATCCGTACAAGTGGCAGTAGATGCAAAAAATACATTTTATTCAAATATCTCTCATGATATGCGAACGCCGTTAAATGCGATTATTAATTTTTCTGATATGATCTTATTGGATATTAAAAATGAGAAACGAACGAAGGATTATGTCAATAAAATTAATATGGCCAGTAAACAGCTTTTGGATTTGATTAATGAGGTATTAGAGTTTTCCAAAGTAGAACAAGGATATGAAAGGATAGAAAAGGAAGAATTTTCTCTTTCTATTTGTGTGGAAGATTTAATGTCTATGTTTGAAGAACAATGTATATTACAAAATAAATTTTTTATGTGTAAAATTGATATTAAACATCATTATGTAAAAAGTGATTGGCGTAAAATTAGACAAATTTTGAGCAACTTACTTTCCAATGCCATAAAATACACAAAGGAAGGTGCAAAGATTATTGTAGAAATTCATGAGATAGCGGGAGAAAAAATTCCAAAATATGAGTTTATTGTTCAAGATACAGGAATTGGTATGAGCCCAGAATTTCTAAATAATATTTATAAACCATTTGAACGGGAAGTACATTTTTATTCGGGAGAAATAACAGGAAGTGGACTAGGAATGACGATTGTCTATAATGATGTCCAGAAATTAAATGGAGAAATTCATGTGAAAAGTAAAATTGATAAGGGAACAACTTTTACTGTTATTCTTCCAATTGAAGTAGTGGAAGAACAGAAGGAGGAAGTATCAGAATTAATAGAAGAGAATCCTCGTTCTTTTGATGGAAAAAAGGTTCTATTGGTAGAAGATAATGCTTTGAATATGGAGATTTCCAAGGAATTTTTAAATATGCAAAAAATTGAGGTTGTCTGTGCATGGGATGGAAAAGAGGCTATTTCACTTTTTGAGGAAAGTCAAGAAAATGAATTTGATGCTATTTTAATGGATATGAAAATGCCTGTTATGAATGGAAGTGAGGCTACAAAAGTGATTCGGCAATTGGATAGAAAAGATGCAAAAACAATACCAATTGTTGCAGTAACTGCCAATACGTTTGCCGAAGATCTGCTTGAAATGAAGGAAGCAGGAATGAATGAGTATATTTCAAAGCCAATTGATTATAAAGCTTTAAATCATGTTCTTTCTTCTATTTGGATTAAGAAGCAGAAAAAGAAATCACTGATAAAAGAAATATAATGTAAGGATAGAGAAGGAGAAAAGTATCATGTCAGTCTATGAAAAAATGCACCAAGGTAATATATACTATAGTGATGATAGGAGTTTATTAGTAGAACAAGAAAAATGTTTAGATCGCTTGTATGATTTTAATGCGACAAGACCGACCGAGGGGAGAAAAAGAGAAGAATTACTAAAAGAGATGTTTGCACAAATAGGAGAAGGGTGTTATATTGAACCTCCTCTTCGCTCAAACTGGGGAGGAAAACACGTTCATTTTGGTTCTCATGTTTATGCAAATTTTAACTTGACATTAGTGGATGATACTCATATTTACGTTGGAGATTATACGATGATTGGGCCCAATGTGGTGTTAGCAACTGCTGGTCATCCAATTTTACCAGAGCTTCGAGAAAAGGCAGCTCAATATAATTTACCAATTCATATTGGAAAAAATGTATGGATTGGAGCGGGTGTTATTGTATTACCAGGGGTTACAATCGGAGATAACTCTGTGATTGGAGCAGGAAGTATTGTTACAAAAGATATTCCAGCTAATGTAGTAGCGTTTGGAAACCCTTGTCATGTTGTAAGAGAAATTAATGAAAGAGATAAAGAGTATTATTATCAAGAGCGAAAAATCAATTATGAAGATCTATAATTATGAAAACATTTATGATTGTTATAAGCAATGAGATACTAGTAA
>UQVN01000018.1 GCA_900544525.1 uncultured Eubacteriales bacterium | reverse complement strand
CAGTGTTTTATTATTTAATATTTTTTTTATTAGACCTTATTATTCTTTGGAATCTTATGATAAGAGTTATTCCATTACGTATCTCATTATGTTTTGGGTTGCATTTATTACATCATCGTTGGTAGCAAGACTTAGAAAGCAATCAGCAGAAAATGCGAAAATAGCATATCGAACAAAACTGTTATTGGAAAATAGTCAAAAATTAATCCGAGCAGACACAACACAAGAGGTAATCCAAGAAATAAAAATAAGAATTCAAAAGTTAATGAATCTTTCGGTTATTGTATATCTAAAACAAAATGGAAAAATAGCAGGTCCTCAATTGTATCCAAAAAATGGAGTAGAGCTTTCAGAAATGGAAGTGTTTAAGTCATCAGCAGAAAGAGCGGTAGCAGACTGGGTGATAAAAAATGGGAAACGTGCAGGGGTTTGTACTCATACATTGCCAAGTGCAAAAGCGATGTATCTTCCAATTCGAGGAAGAGGAAGAATATTTGGGACGGTAGGAATTGTATTAGAGGAGAGAAGGGAAATACCAGAATTTGAATATGGTTTAATTGTTGCTATGTTAAATGAAGCGGCTCTTGTTTTTGAACATTTGTCAGTGCATGATGAAAAAAACACTCAAATTTGACAATTAAAAAAAGGCAGTATATGATTGATTTATAAATGTAGGTGAAAGCACTTATTACTTTAGCGATGAGAGGAATGGGCCACTTATGTTATAGAATTTGAAACAATATTTTACTATAAGGACGAAAGTAGAAAAGAAGGGAGTTAGATTACAATAAAAGTGGATTCAAATAAAAAAAATATACTAGAACAGGAACATATTCTTGTATGTATATCATCATCGTTATCAAACAAAAAAGTAATTGAACAAGCGGCTAAACTAGCTGATGCCTTCTCTTCAAAACTTACTGCCATCTATGTAGAAGGCTCTAAATTTAGCGGAGAACTAGGAGAAGAACAACAGCAATTGCTAAGGGATAATATTCATTTAGCAAAAAAATTTGGTGCAAAAGTGATGATAACTTATGGGGAAGATATTGTAGAGCAGATTATTGAATATGCAAGACTCACAAAAGTAACAAAAGTTGTTTTAGGAAGAGGCAGTGAAAAAGAAAAATTTTTGGAAAAGTTATTTCAGTATAATGTTTCAAAACGTTTAAATAAATTAGCACCTGAATTAGAAGTGTTTCAAATTGCAGAAGATGAAAAAGCAGAATTTCAGCGACATAGAATATGGAAATATATTCCTGTAAGAAAAGAAGATGTTTTATGGGATGCTTTTTGGTTACTTTTCATTCAAGGGATTACAACATTAAGTGCTTATCTGTTTCAAGCATTTCGGCTTCCAGATGGGAACATGATGATGGTCTATGTATTAGCTGTTTTTATCCATTCTTTAAAAGCACGATATTTGATTACGAGTTTTGTTTTTAGTATAGTAAGTGTTTTAGTTGTAAATTTTTGTTTTACAGCTCCTAAGTGGTCATTGGCCATTCAGAACAAGAATTATATTGTAACCTTATTTATTTTATTGTTTACTTCTCTTATTAGTTCAGGAATGACACAGAAAATAAAAGTATATGCCAGACAAGCAGTTCAAAAATCTTATCGTACTGAAATATTATTGGAGACGAACCGAGCATTGCAAGCAGCTACCAATCGCATTGAGATTGGACAAAAAATTGTAGAGCAATTACAAAAACTATTAGATAGAGAAGTAAAGCTTTATTGGAATGGTGAGGAAGTAGTAAAAAGGAATTCTAATAAAAATTTATATTATACAATTCAAAATGGAGAACAAATTTTTGCAGAGATTGAGATTGCCCATAAAGAAGCGAAGATACCAGAATTTGAAAAAGGAATTTTAATTGCAATTTTAAATGAAAGTGCTGTTGTATTAGAAAAAGATGAATTATTACGTCAGCAAAAAGACACAGAAATCAAATTAAAACAAGAACAATTAAGGGCAAATATTTTAAGAACGATTTCGCATGATCTAAGAACGCCTTTAACTTGTATTTCTGGCAATGCTAGCATATTAGTGAGCAATGGAGAGAAACTGCAAAAAGAACAAAAAATACAGTTATATAAGGATATTTATAATGATTCCAATTGGCTTATTGAGTTAGTAGAAAATTTATTATCCGTCACTCGTATGGAAAATGGAACGATGCAAATTCATATGCAAGATGAAATTGTAGTCGATGTAGTGGATGAAGCATTGAAACATTTAAATCCAGATGCAAAAGAGCATAGGATTGTGGTGGAAGAAGAAGAGATGTTACTTGTGAAGATGGATGCAAGGTTGATGACTCAAGTCATATCGAATCTAGTGAACAATGCGATAAAATATACACAAACGGGGTCTCATATTACCATTCGCCTTTGGAAGAAAGATAAGAATGCAATGATTGATGTTATTGATGATGGAGACGGGATACAAGAGCAAGAAAAAACGAAGTTATTTCGTTTATTTTATACTGTAGATGGAAAGGTTACGGACGGAAGAAGAGGTCTTGGACTTGGTTTAGCTCTGTGTAAATCTATTGTAAATGCCCATCATGGAACGATCGAAATATTAGATAATCACCCACATGGCGCAATTTTTCGAATTACGCTTAAAGCAGAGGAGGTTCATTTAGGATGAAAAATGGAAAACCACTTATTTTAGTTGTAGAGGATGATAAACCAGTACAAAATTTAATTACAACCACATTGGAAACACAAGGGTATTATTATGAAACGGCAGACAATGGCACCCAAGCTGTTTTTGCTGCAGCTTCTAAAAAACCAGATATCATTTTAATGGATTTAGGGTTACCAGATAAAGATGGAGTAGAAGTGATTGAAAAAATCCGTTCTTGGGCTATTACACCCATTATTGTAATTAGTGCAAGAAGCGATGAAAGTGATAAGATTAAAGCATTAGATGCAGGAGCCGATGATTATTTGACAAAGCCTTTTGGAGTGGAAGAGTTGTTGGCAAGGCTTCGTTCTACAATCCGAAGATTAAATTATTTGAATAATGAAACAGGAGTAGAGGATACGGTATTTCATAATGGTAATTTAAAAATTGATTATTCGTCTGCTACCGTAGAAGTAGAAGGAAAAGAAATTCATCTTATGCCAATGGAGTATAGTCTATTATGTCTACTGGCAAAAAATGTAGGAAAAGTTTTAACATATCGATATATTTTAGAAAAAGTCTGGAGCAATGCATTAGAGAGTGATTTAGCCTCTTTGAGAGTCTATATGGCATCTCTTCGTAAAAAGATAGAACCTAATACCCATGATCCAATTTATATTCAAACACATATAGGAATTGGTTATCGTATGATTCGAACAGAAAGTAAATAAAAAATATTACGAATTCTAAAATACGCACCTGTACAAGAGTGCGTATTTTACTATATGGCTATTTTTTTACATGGAATTTTTCAGCTACTCTACGATATTTTTGATTTTTTGAGGCATAAATCAAATGATAGGTAACATTTGCCTCTGGATCGGTAATTGGAATGACCGCTCTCTTTTGAAAAATAACATCCATATCGTTTACAAGATTGGTTGTAAAGCATGGCAAAGCCGATTCCTTTACTAACTCTTCGAACTCAAATTCATCCGTCTGCACAAGAAACCTAGAACTAGGCATTTTCTCATGACACATTTCATTCCAAAATCCAATCTGTGATTTCAAAAGGCAATTAAAACCATTGAGCATTTCAAAGGTTAGGCTTTGATGTTTTGCCATATCATGGTCTTTGGGAATACAGACGGACAAATTTTCTTAGATAATCGGGATACTATCAACTTGCTCTAAATGGATAGGATATGGCAGGATTCCGATTTCACATATGCCAGAACTTACATTTCTAATAATATCGGGAATTTCAGCAAGTTTGGATGAGAACGTTTTATTTGGAAATTCTTTTGAAAGTGAAGGGAGCAGTAACCAAAGAGGTGCTGGAGCACAAGATTCTACCGTAATTGTATGAAGTCCACGATCAAATGCCTGAACTTGTTGTACGATATTTTCTGCATCTGTTAAAAGAGCTCTTGCATATTCGACTGCTTTTTCGCCAGTTTCATTGAAAGCAATTTTATTTTTTCCACGGACAAATAGGGGAACTCCAAAAGAATCTTCGATGCGTTTCATCGTGCGGGTAATCGTGGGTTGTGATAGGTGCAGTTTTTCAGCGGCTTTTGATAGTGTGCCATAGTCTGCAAAAGCAACTAACTGTTCTAAATCTAAAAGATCAAGCATAATCCTCTCCTCCTTTGAGATTTTACTATTCATTTTATGAAATATAGGTTTCGCTATTTCTATTGTACATATTCTAGTCTTTCTTGTAAACTTTTAAGTGAGAAGAAGGCTAGAGTAAATAGAGTATTTCAAATTTAGAATATAGGAGGAAAAAAGATGGAATATGTAACACTAAATAATGGAGTGAAAATGCCAAAACTTGGATATGGAGTATACCAAACTCCACCAGAAGAAACAGAACGCTGTGTGTTAGAAGCGATTGAGGTTGGGTATCGTAGCATTGATACAGCACAGGCTTACGGCAATGAGGAAGGTGTTGGCAATGCATTAGTAAAATGTGGACTACCAAGGGAAGAACTTTTCATCACAACAAAAATCTGGATCAGTAATGCTGGATATGAAAAAGCAAAGGCTTCCATTGAAGAATCTTTGAAAAAATTGAAAACAGATTACATTGACCTTCTATTGATTCATCAGCCTTTTGGGGACTATTATGGTAGTTACCGTGCGATGGAAGAAGCCTATCAAGAAGGAAAAGTACGTGCTATCGGTGTCTCTAACTTTTATCCAGATCGTTATTTAGATATGACTCATTTTGCATCTGTTAAGCCAGCCGTAAATCAGGTGGAAACTCATGTATTCCAGCAGCAGAAAATAGCAAAGGAATATATGAAGAAAAATGGCACTCAAATTATGTCATGGGGACCTTTTGCAGAAGGAAAAAATGATTACTTCAACAATCCAGTCTTAAAAGAAATTGGAGAAAAGTATGGAAAATCTGTAGCACAGGTGGCACTTCGTTTCTTACTTCAGAGCGATGTTGTTGTTATTCCAAAGTCGGTACACAAAAACCGTATGGAAGAAAATTTCAATGTGTTTGATTTTCGATTGACAGAGGAAGATATGGCACGAATTGAAGCATTGGATGGAGGAGAAAGCCTATTCTTTTCTCACTATGATCCTCAAACGGTGGAATGGTTTATGAGCATTGTATAATAAAAGAAAGAAAAAATTGTTATAATCGATAGATTGGAACATAAAAGAACGATGACTTTTTTATAAAAGCCATCGTTCTTTTGGCATATAGGCAAGAACTTATACTGCTTTGCAAAATGTATTTTTATCGTTCACTGGTACGAAGGAAACGAGCCTCTTTTATAATTTCTTCTGGGAATCCAATGGATTCCAGCAATCGAATTGCATTATAAGAAGAGCAAATGCCAGAGCGGATTTGATAATCGAACACTACATCTCCATTTTGAATGGATTCGCAAAAATAATAATTTTCATATATTTTATCTAAAGTTTTTGCAAGCTCTAAGTCATGAGTTGCCACAATCAGAATACAATTTGTTTGATAGAGATAATGGAGAATGGCGATGGAGGCAGCAATGCGCTCTGCTGTATTCGTTCCTCGTAAAATTTCATCGATTCCACAAAAAATAGTACGTCCCTTCTTACTTTCTTTGATCATACGATATAGGTATTTGATCTCTCGCATATAATAACTTTCTCCAGAGCTGATATCATCTCGTAATGACATGGAAGTTAGAACTTTCACATTTGGAATGGAAATCGTTTTCGCCGTACAAGTATTCATGCTTTGTCCCAAAATAAAATTCGTCGCAATTGCTTTAATAAAAGTAGACTTTCCAGAGGCATTTGAGCCAGTGATAATACATCCTTTCTTTAATTGAAAATCGTTTGGAACGGCATTTTCAATGAGAGGATGGTAAAGATCCGTAGTACAAAAATTGGTTTCATGGAATTTAGGACAACAATAATACGGTAGGCTTTCACGAAAAGAAGCAGTAGCAATACAAAGATCGATTTCTCCTACAAATTGAAAAAGGGAGAAAAAATCATCTTTTCGATGAAGCAAGACTTGCAGTACCTTATCATATACAATGAAATCCAACATAAATGTTCCAAAAAAATAGTCTGTGACAAGCCCTAAGACGTCACCAGAAAATCCGATTTGTTTTTTCTGTTTTAACAATACTACCATATGTGAAATCTTATCTAAATTTTGAATAGAAGCAGAAAGAGAAGAAGCTTCCATTGGATATAGGGCAGATAAAGATTTTGCAGTTTTCACAGTAGCAATGATTCCATATAAGGATTCTAAATAAAGTTCATATTTCATTTTATTGACTGCATAGAGAGCAAGATTTAGAAAAAAGTTAATTGATGCAGCGAATAAAAGATAAGAGTTTTGTGTTATCATTCCACTAAAGAAAAAGAATAATAGGGAATATAAAAGCCATTTATATAGACTTACAAATGGAATTGTCTGTGGATGTAATAACTGAATAAACTCTGGAATATAAAAATGAATCGATTCTTTTTGTAATTTATGTAAGAGATATTGCGTATCCACTCTTTTTTCTGGGTTATCATGAAAGAAACGAATCATCTTCTCGCGTAGATTCAATTTTGCTTTCTCTTTTGGAAGTCTATGTAATTCTGAAAAAAGAAATTGTTCTCCAACATAGGATGTTGTATGATTCATTTTTTCGAAAATTTTGTTCATCTCTAGATCTTCCCAAGTAATTTCATCCACAAGTTCATCGGATGGAATATTCTTTTTGATAAGGTTATAATATAGGGAAATCTCATCCAAATTTTCTAAAGTTACTGTTTGAGAATGGATTTTTTGTCCATAACATTGTTGAAAAGAGCTACGAATTCTTTTTTGTTCTCGTTTATCTTCAAAGAAGAAAAAGAGAATGGAAAATAGAATGATAGAAATAATAATTGCGAATATTTGCATATAAAATTCCCCCTCAGTTTTAAAATAAGTTGTACAATTTATTATAGTCGATTTTAACAAGGGGGAGATAAAATGTCAAATAATCAAAAAGCATAGATAAATACAATTGATTATAGTAAAATAGAAAAAAACTTCAAGGATTAGAAAATAGGACAGAAGTTAAAAAAGAAAGGAGAGCTACTTATTACAATACTCAAAAACAAGTAGTGAAAGTAGAAAACAATATGTTAACAGTAGAAAATGTAAAAATTGGATTTATTGGTTTTGGTAACATGGCACAGGCAATGGCAGATGGTTTGCTTTATAAGGGAGTCATTGAACCAGAAAGAATGTATGCTTGTGCAAAAAATTGGGATAAGCTATGCGACAATACAAGAGAAAAAGGGATGAATCCTTGCAAAGATGCAAAAGAAGTAACCAAGAAGGCGGATTTATTGATTGTAGCAGTAAAACCTTATATGATCAAAGAAGTTTTAACGCCGATCAAAGAGGAATTAAAAAATAAGATCGTTGTATCCGTGGCTGCTGGTTGTCCATTTACAACTTATGAAGAAATTTTGTTAGAAGGAACGCATCATCTTAGTACCATTCCAAATACTCCAATTTCTGTTGGAGAAGGGATTATTGTATGTGAGGAGACACATTCCCTAACAGAAGAAGAATGGAAATTATTTGAAGAAATTTTTTCAAACGTTTCTTTAGTACAAACGGTGGATACCGCTCATCTTTCCGTAGCAGGAACCGTAAGTGGCTGTGGACCAGCGTTTGTCAGTATGTTTATGGAAGCATTAGGCGATGCTGGGGTAAAACATGGATTATCAAGGGCTGTTGCCTATCGTCTTGCGGGACAAATGGTAGCAGGCACTGGAAAATTACAAGCGGTTACTGGGACTCATCCAGCAGTGATGAAGGACGCTGTTTGTTCTCCAGGAGGTACGACAATTGTTGGCGTTTCTGCTTTGGAAAAGGCGGGAATGCGTTCCGCAATTATAGAAGCCATTGATGCAATCGAAGGATAAGAAAGAGAGGAAGGGATCCGAGATGGAAGGCGGATTCCTTCGTTTTTATAAAAAATATATTTGACAAAGTCAGATAAATACAATAAAATGCAAATAGCAATTAAAAAATTTGTATTTCAATAAAAAAAGAAAGGAGATATTCATGGAAACATCATTTGCCTATCAAATTTTAGCATTAAAAAAAGAGTTTACCATGTTTTGTAATGAAAAGTTGCAGGAAATGGGATTATCCATTGGACTCATGTTTTTTGTTGTTTATATTGGAAAGCATAGTCATTGTTCCCCAGGGGAACTTTCACAAGCCATTCGTATGGATACAGGGCATACCACAAGAAGTATTGATAAGTTAGTAAAGTCTGGATTTGTTGAAAAAGAAAGATCAAAAGTGGATAAAAGAAGTCAAGAACTTGTATTAACAGAAAAAGGAGTAGAAGTTTTTCATAAGATTTATACGCTCTTTGAACAATGGGAGCAGATAAAATTAAAAGATTTTTCAAAAGAAGAAAGGGAATTACTCGATTCATTACTCAATCGATTAGTACAAAAAGGAGAGTCAGCATGTACGATACAATACAAAAGAAAATAACACTTGGAACAGTAACATTAAAAAACCGGATTGTATTTGCGCCAACTTCTATGGGATTGAAAGAAGAGGAGTATATTCAAAAAATTAGTGATATTGCAAAAGGTGGTACTGCTTTAATTATCATAGGGGATGTCTCTGTTATGCCAAGTAGAGGTGTTTGTCTCCATACAGAGGAAGGTTTTGCCTATTATAGCAGAGTTGTAGATGCAATCCACAAAAATGGTGCCAAGGCCTGCGCACAGTTACATATGTCAGACGCTAATTTTCAGGCGCTAGTAAAATACATTCCCGATGTAAAAGCAGGGAAAATTTCAGAAGATCAACTTCGCGTTTTATTGAATGAAGAAGTGTCTCCTTATATTACGAATCTGCCACCAGAAAAAGTGAAAGAAATTATAAGAGGCTTTGGTACTACGGCTCAATTAGCACAAAAGGCAGGATTTGATCTCGTTCAAGTTCATGGCGATCGGATGTGTGGAAGTTTTAGTTCTCCTATTTTTAATAAGAGAGATGATAGTTATGGTGGAACATTAGAAAATCGTCTTCGTTTTGCAATAGAAGCGGTTCAGGAAGTGAAAAAAGCCATACCAAATGGTGCAATTGATTTTAAATTAGCTGTTCGAATGGAAGAGCCTCACTATGGAAATGCAGGAATTACCATGGAAGAAATTAAGACGGCCGTTCCATTATTAGAAGAAGCAGGAGTGACAAGTTTTCACGTAACGCTTGCAAACCACTCCGACTTAAATGATACGATTCCACCAAAAAATCATCCATATTTTAAAGAAGAAGGCTGTTTTTTACCATTTTGTGATGAGGTAAAAAAATATACAAAGTTACCTGTTTGTGGAGTAGGTGCTTTATCAAATCCACAGTTTATTGAGGAACAATTGGAAAAAGGTAGAGTCGACTTGGTTGGAATGTGTAGACAATTAATTGCAGATCCAGAATGGGGAAATAAAGTAACAAAAGGAGAAGAAGAAAAAATAAAACATTGTATTCGATGTAATCAAAAATGCCTTGGAGGCATGAAGGCTCATTTGGGGGTACATTGTATTTATGATGGAAAAAGAAAATAAAAAATGGCAATAAAATAGTAAAAATAGGAGGAAGAGAAGATGAGTTATGCAATTGTTGTAAGTAGCAGAACCGGAAACACAAAAAAATTAGCGGATATTATTTTTGATACATTAAAAGAAAAAGAAGTTCTATATTGTGGAGAAATATCAGAAGAAGCACAAAAAGCAGATGTCTTACTGATTGGTTTTTGGACAGATAAAGGTACTTGTGATGAAGCCATGAAAAATTTCTTACATGAATTAAAGGGAAAACAGATTTTCTTATTTGGAACGGCAGGATTTGGTCAAAGTCAAGAGTATTTTAATCAGATTTTAGAACGAGTAAAAAAAGAAATTCCAGAAGGAAATAAAATCATTGGAAACTATATGTGTCAAGGAAAAATGCCAATGGGAGTTCGGGAACGTTATGTACAGTTGCAAAAAGAAGATCCCAATAATAAACGATATGAAATGCTCATAAAAAACTTTGATGAGGCCCTTTCCCATCCGGATCAAATGGATTTTGAACAGTTAAAAAAAGCGTTGTTTGTATTGGAAAGTAATAGTGCTTCTTCTTGTTAAAGATAGTTGTATTAATAAAGAATGTAAATAGTGACCTTAGGAAAACACGGGATATCAAGGAAGGATGAAGCAGTAAAAGGAAACCCTATTCAAGAAAGAATCCGTGTTGTTGCTGAATAAAGAAACGAAAATATGATGTAAGAATTTATGCTTAAAATAAATCGTAATAAAAAAGAAAGAGTCGAATTTTCATATAAATAAATGGACTCTTTCTTTTTTTTGCGTGGAAGGCATAAGTCAAGTGAAATATTTGTATAACAATCATCCAATAAAAATAGTTTAGCTATTGTTTAAAATGTATAAATAATAAGCGTAATCATGTGTAAAATTCACAAAAAATACAAAATGTATTGAAAAATATAAAAAAGTCGTGTATGATAAAAACAAGTTTATGGAAACGTTACCGATATCGTTTCCGATAACGTTTCCAGAAGGAGAAGAGTGTATCTTTTTCAATCGTTGCCAATACAATGAACTTATATTGTTAGGAAACGATTCCATCATTAAAAAAAGAAAGAAGGACAAACATGAGAAGGATGAAAAAATTTGTTGCATCAGGGTTAGCAGCTCTTATGGTAATGGGAATGCTTGCAGGTTGTGGAGGAAACTCAAATACCGAAGGAGGAGAAAGTAAAGAAACAAAGGGGTCTGTATATTATTTAAACTTTAAGCCAGAACAGGCAGAACAATGGGAAGAGTTAGCAAAGCAATATGAAGACGAAACAGGAGTGTCAACGAAAGTGGTGACAGCAGCTTCTGGTACTTATGAGTCTACATTGAAATCAGAAATATCAAAGAAAAATGCGCCAACACTCTTTCAGGTAAATGGTCCAGTCGGGTTAGCTTCTTGGTCTGATTACTGTTACGATTTAAAAGATTCTGAAGTGTATCAGCAGTTAAAGAGTGATGATTTTGCCTTAAAATCAGAGTCTGGAGAAGTAAAAGGGGTTGCTTATGTTATTGAAACTTATGGCATTATTTACAACAAAGCACTTCTTAAAAAATATATGGATATGGATGGAGCAGTTGTAAAATCCGCAGAAGAAATTAATAATTTTGATACGTTAAAAAAGGTAGTAGAAGATATTCAGGCGAAAAAAGATGATTTAGGAATTGTTGGAGCCTTTACATCAGCTGGTATGGATTCTTCTAGCGATTGGAGATTTAAAACTCATTTAGCAAACTTACCGATTTATTATGAATATAAGGACAGAGGAATTGAATCTACCGATGCTATCGAAGGATTGTATCTTGATAACTATAAAAATATTTTTGATTTATATATTAACAATGCAACTTGTGAGCCAAGTTTACTTTCTGGAAAGACAGCAGAAGATGCTGCGGCTGAATTTTCATTAGGAGAAGCTGCTTTCTATCAAAATGGAACATGGGCATACAATGATATTCAAGGGAACGAAGTAGCGGATGAAGATCTTGGAATGTTACCAATTTACATTGGAGCAAAAGGAGAAGAAAATCAAGGACTTTGTACAGGTAGTGAAAATTATTGGTGTGTGAATAGCAAAGCGTCTAAAGAAGATATCGAAGCCACATTAGAATTCTTAAACTGGGTAATTTCTAGTGATAAAGGTCGTCAAGCAATGGCGGATATGGGATTTGTAACACCATTTAAAACATTTACCGAGGAATATGTTCCAAGCAATCCATTAGTGACAGCATCCAATGAATACATTGATGCAGGAAAAGAATCCGTTGCATGGTGTTTTACGACAATGCCTTCTGAAGAATGGAAAAACGGTGTAGGAAGTGCACTTCTTGAATATGCGCAAGGTACAGGAAAATGGGATAATGTAAAAACAGCTTTTGTAGATGGATGGAAGACAGAGTACGCTGCGGCAAATGAAAAATAAAATTATCGCAATCATAAGAAAACGATGAGAAGGGAAAGGAGCCGTATAGAAAAACATATGGCTCCTTTCGTGAGTGATACACACTTTTCATCGTTTTTAGAAGAATAAAAGGAGTAAAAAGATGGATAAGTACATAAAAAAATATTTTCCAGTATTTGTATTGCCGACGCTAATTGCCTTTACCATTGGGTTTATTGCCCCTTTTTTACTAGGGATCTATCTATCATTTTGTAAATTTACAACAGTGACCAATGCCAAATGGGTAGGTATTAGCAATTACTTAAAAATTGGTTCCGATAAAACCTTTCTTCATGCCCTGTGGTATACAGCTGCTTTTACCGTAGTTAGTGTGATTTTAATTAATGTTCTTGCCTTTACAGTGGCATTAGCGTTAACAAGAAAATTTAGAGGAACGAACTTATTCCGTACCGTATTTTTTATGCCAAACTTAATTGGTGGTATTATTTTAGGATACATATGGAACTTATTATTAAATGGTGTATTGTTAAATTTTAATCGAACATTGACTTATGATTCGAAATATGGATTTTGGGGACTGGTCATCGTCATTTGCTGGCAGCAAATTGGATATATGATGATTATTTATATTGCAGGAATCCAAAATATTCCTCCCGATATGATAGAAGCCGCTCAAATCGATGGTGCGACAAAGGGAGAGATTTTAAGGAAAATTATGATTCCAATGGTCATGCCATCCATTACCATTTGTACGTTTTTAACACTTACAAACTCCTTTAAATTGTTTGACCAAAACTTAGCATTGACAAATGGAGAACCTTCGAATATGTCCGAAATGTTAGCCCTAAATATTTATAACACCTTTTACAGTCGAACTGGTTGGGAAGGCGTCGGTCAGGCAAAAGCAGTTGTATTTTTCTTATTAGTGGCATTGATTGCCTTGATACAAATGCGATTAACAAGAAATAGGGAGGTAGAACAATAATGAAAGCAAAATCAAAAATGAATTTGGTATTAACCGCTTTATTCTCGATTATTTCACTGGCCTATATTTTTCCGATTGCCTTAGTGGTTATTAATTCGTTTAAAAAGAAAGCGTATATTAGCAGAAAGCCCTTTGAAATACCGACTGGCAATATGTTTGTGGGACTAGAAAATTATATAAGAGGAATGGAAAAGACGCAGTTTTTTACATCGTTTGGAACGTCATTATTTATTACTGTTGCCAGTGTTGCACTTATTATTTTATGCACTTCGATGTGCGCTTGGTATATTGTAAGGGTGCATAATAAATTTACATCGGGATTTTATTATCTATGCCTCTTCTCTATGATCGTACCATTCCAAATGGTAATGTATACACTATCTAAAATAGCGGACACATTAGGACTTAGCAATCCAGTAGGGATTATCCTCGTGTATCTTGGGTTTGGAGCAGGTCTTTCTGTATTTATGTTTTGTGGATTTATAAAAAGTATTCCTCTTGAAATTGAAGAGTCTGCTATGATTGACGGTTGTACACCAATTCAAATGTATTTTAAAATTGTACTTCCCATTTTAAAGCCAACGTGTATTACAGTTTCAATTTTACAAGCCATGTGGATTTGGAATGATTATTTATTGCCATCTTTAGTGTTAGATTTAAGAAAATACAAAACTCTTCCAATTGCCATTCAATATTTAAAAGGTGGATACGGTGCGGTAGATATGGGAGCCATGATGGGCGCTTTAGTATTATCCATTATTCCAATCATTGTCTTTTATATCGCTTGTCAAAAGCATATTATTGAAGGGGTTGTAGCTGGGGCTGTAAAAGGATGAGTGAGAGAAAGGAGAAAAAATATGAAACAGAGGAAGTGTGGAGTCTTACTTCCCATTTTTAGTTTGCCATCCGCTTATGGGATTGGCTGTTTTTCAAAAGAAGCCTATGAATTTGTTGATCAGCTAGAAAGAGCTGGACAAAAATATTGGCAACTATTGCCTCTTGGGCCAACGGGATATGGAGATTCTCCTTATCAATCCTTTTCGACTTTTGCAGGAAATCCTTATTTCATTGATCTCGAGCAACTAATTGAAAGAGGATGGCTTTCAAAAGAAGAGTGTGACCAAGTGGATTTAGGAGCAGAAGAACATCAGGTGAATTATGAAAAGCAATATTTTAATCGTTTTCCTCTATTAAGAAAGGCTTATGAAAAGAGTCATATTCAAAAGGAAGAAGCCTTTCTAAAGTTTTGTGAAGAAGAGAAAGAATGGCTTATGGACTATGCTCTTTATATGGCGATTAAAGAAGAAATTTTTCATGGCAAAGGGTATATGGAGTGGGAAGAAGAAATCCGATTAAGAGACAAAAATGCTATGGAAAAGTATCGAGTTCAATTAAAAGATACCATTGAATTTTACTGTTTTCTTCAATATGAGTTTGAATATCAGTGGAGGAAATTAAAAAAATATGCCAATGAAAAAGGCATTGAAATTATTGGGGATATTCCAATCTATGTAGCACTTGATAGTGCAGATGTATGGGCGAATCAGGAACTATTTCAATTTGAAGAAGATGGAACTCCCATGAAGGTAGCGGGATGCCCGCCAGATGCCTTTTCTAAAGAAGGGCAGTTATGGGGAAATCCATTATATCGGTGGGAATATCATAAACAGACAAAATACGCTTGGTGGATTCAAAGAATGAAAGCCAGTTTGAAACGATATGACATTGTGCGTATCGATCATTTTCGAGGATTTGATGAATATTATGCCGTTCCATTTGGTGATCGTAATGCAAAAAATGGGTGTTGGGAAAAAGGACCATCCATGGATCTTTTTTATCACTTATCAAAGGAATTAGGGAAACAAAAAATTATTGCAGAAGATCTTGGATTTTTAACGGATACGGTAAAAGAGTTATTAAAAGAAAGTGGATACCCTGGGATGAAAGTATTGCAATTTGCTTTTGATTCTAGGGAGGAAAGCGATTATTTACCTCACAATTATGAAAGAAACTGTGTTGTTTATACGGGGACTCATGACAATAATACCATTCAAGGGTGGTACGATGAGATGACAAAAGAGGATCAAGCATTTGCAAAACAATATATGAGAAATCATCCAGAAAATCGAGAGGAGCTACATTGGGACTTTATTTTACTTGCTATGAGAAGTGTAGCAAATACTTGTATCATTCCCGTACAAGATTATTTAGGAATTGGAAGAGAAGGTAGGATTAATACACCATCTACATTAGGAAATAACTGGAAGTGGAGAATGGATCCTACCATGTTATCAAAAAAGCTACAGAAGGAAATGAGAAACGTTGCTAAAATCACAGGTCGATAGATCAAAAAATTGCAAATGATACAAGAGATTGTTATAATATCGTGTGAGAATAATAGGAATGACTGAGATTGGAGAGAGAAAGATGGAGCGTATCACAATCAAGGAGATAGCCAAATTATGTGGCGTTGGTGTAAGCACGGTATCAAGAGCAATCAACAATCACCCTGATATTAATGAAGAAACTAAGAAAAAAATTATGGATACGATTAAACAATATAATTATATTCCAAATAATAGTGCTAGAAATTTAAAGCGTTCGGCATCCAAGACAATTGGTGTTTTAATGAAAGGAATGACAAATCCTTTTTTTACAAAAATGATCCGAATTTTTCAAGAAGAAATTGATAGAAATCGATATGATATGATTTTACAAGAAGTTTCCGAGGAAGAAGACGAAGTAGAAGTTGCATTAGAAATTATTAAAGAAAAAAAATTAAAAGGAATTGTATTTCTAGGTGGCTATTTTCATCACAAACAAGAACAATTAAAGGAAATACCAGTTCCTTTTGTTCTAGCTACGATTTCATTAAAAGAAGATATCGATCCAACCATTTATTCTTCGGTATCGGTAGATGATTATTTAGAGAGCTATAAAATGACAAAGTATTTGATTCATGAGTTAGGGCATCAAAAAATTGTGATTTTAGGAGCTACAAAAAAAGATACGAGCATTGGTAATTTGCGATTAGCTGGCTATCGAGATGCTTGTTTGGAGGCAAAAATCGACACAAAAGACTTGATCTGTTATAGCGATGACATAGAAGATGTCTATTCTTTAAAAAATGGATATGATATGGCGAAACATTTGTTAGAAAAAGGAAGAGATTTTACTTGTCTTTATGCCATATCCGATGTAATGGCAATTGGAGCTAGTAAAGCATTGTTAGAAGCAGGAATCAAGATTCCAGAAGAGTGTGCAGTAGCTGGATTTGATGGATTAGAAGAAACTTTTTATTATAATCCATCTATTACTACTTTAAAACAACCTTCAAAAGAAATAGCAAAAGAAGCCATTCGGATTTTATTTGCTTTGATTGATAAAAAAGAGGGGAATCAGCATATTATTTTTGAAGGAGAGTTATTGAAGAGGGAGTCAACAGAAACGAAGAGAAAAAACTAAAAACAAAAGAAAGAGAGCGAAAAACCTAAAATTACTTAGATTAAAGTATTTTAGGTTTTTTGTATTTTGTGCGAAATAATGAGGTTTTTATCGTTTTTTATGAACTAATTTCTCATAGGTTTTTTGCCAATTTTAGATAGTTTGTTTTTTAGGAGACGTATGGTATAATAAAAAATAATGAGCCGTTTATAGAACATTTGGCAAATGGCAACTATGGATTGTGTCATGATACAATGAGTGTTAACCAGTAGAAGTAAGGGAGCTTCTTTTATGGTGTTTAAGGGATAGATTGAAAAAAATTTAAGAGACATTAAAATTAAGGGAAAATACTTAATAAGAAGGTTGTATATTGTAAGGTACTACAAACATAGATGATAAATGATGAGCAGAATTGATTCGTTCATGATGAAATACTAGGAGGAAAAATTGATGAAAAGAGGATCCAATAATATTTATATAGCAGGAATCGGAGCATCTGCAGGTGGTGTAGAAGCATTACAAGCCCTTTTTAGGAAAATGCCTCAAAATGCAGGAATTGCGTATATTGTTGTTCAGCATTTATCTCCTGATTACAAAAGTTATATGAAGACACTATTACAGCGTTGTACAGAAATGCCAATTGTTCAAGCGGAAGATGGAATGACAGTAGAAGCGGATACCGTATATTTAAATAGTCCAGGGTATAATTTAGAAATGGAAGGAAATGTGTTTAAAAACACACAGATGGATACCGAGCAGATTGTACAACATCCAATCGATACTCTGTTTCGCTCTATTGCCTCTTCTTGTGGAAAGAATGCCATTGGAATTGTTCTATCTGGCTGTGGGTCTGATGGTTCCCTCGGAATCCGTGCGATTAAAGAAGAAGGTGGAATGGTGATGGCACAAGATACGATTACTGCTCAGTTTGGTAGTATGCCAAGAAGTTCTATTGCAACAGGTTCTGTCGATTATATTTTATCTCCTGAAAAGATGGGTCAGACGTTACTTGCTTATATTAAACATCCATATATTCAGGGACATCGCTTGTTAGAAGAGGTTACAAAAGATAAAAATGCAATGAATATGTTTACAGAGGTGCTTCGTATTTTAAAGGAACATACTGGCGTAGATTTTTCATATTATAAAGAAACGACTATTTTAAGAAGACTAGAGAGAAGAGTGAGTATTAATCGTTGTAAATCAGTGAATGAATATTATAAAATTCTAACGGAATCTGAGGAAGAGAAAAATACTCTTTTTAAAGAGATGTTAATCGGAGTGACCAGTTTCTTTCGCGATAAAGAGGCATTTGCCAGTTTACAACATCAAGTGATACCAAATCTGGATTATACAAGACCACAGATTCGAGTGTGGAGCTGTGCTTGTTCCACTGGAGAAGAAGTGTACTCAACAGCAATTTTGTTATCCGAATATATTGAAAAGAATCGTTTAAATTGTTCTTATAAAATATTTGCAACCGATGTGGATCCAGTGGCAGTAGAAATTGCTGGAAGAGGAATCTATTCCGAAAATATTATTTCTGACGTGCCAAAAGAATATTTAAATAAATACTTTGTAAAGAAAGGTGACTATTTTCAAGTTCGTGATTGCATTCGCAATAATATTGTATTTGCAGTACATAATTTATTGAGTGATCCAGTATTTTCCAATTTGGATCTATTGCTTTGCCGAAATTTATTTATTTACTTAAAAGCAAGTTTACAAAAGAAGGTGTTAGAATCCTTTTGTCAGGCATTAAATGGAAAGGGATATTTATTTATGGGGTCTAGTGAGTCCATTGGAGAGATGACAGAAGCCTTTGAAACAATCGATTCAAAATGGAAAATTTATCGCATGAGAAATGGATTTCATGTTTCTGTTCCTCTTTGGAATTTTGGCGTAAATGATATCAGTGCTTCTAAAAATCGATTTACGGACAATCAATCATTTTCCGTGAATTATAATCGGAAAATACGAATGGATCATTTAGTGGAGAAAGCAGTTTCTGAACTATTGCCACCAGCAGTATTGTTAGATGCAGGGGATAATATTATACAGGTTATTAGTAATATTAATCATTTTCTGGAATTAAAACCTGGAAAATTTACAAATCAATTTTTAGCTATCTTACCAAATGATCTCTCGTTGTTTGTCAATGGGGTATTAAGACGATTAAAGAGAAAAGAAAAGGATATTGTAAAGGAAACGATCACAGGGTTAAAAAATTTTCCAGGAGAAGAAATTACAATTACTGGAAAAAGAGTTTTATATAATCGTTCTGAATATTATTTAGTAAGTCTTCAAACGGTGATGGGAGGAATGAAAGAAAATTCCACAGATTTTATGGATTCTGAGTCATTAGCAGGGCAGAGAATTGAAGAGTTAGAACGAGAGCTCCAAGCGAGTAAAGAAAGTCTTCATGCAACAGTAGAAGAGTTAGAGACGAGTAATGAGGAATTGCAAAGCACCAATGAAGAGTTGATTGCCAGCAATGAAGAATTGCAAAGTACCAATGAAGAATTGCAATCAGTCAATGAGGAATTGCATACAGTAAATGCAGAGTATCGCATGAAACTGGATGAATTAACAGGAATGACAGAAGATATGGATAATCTTCTCGTCAGTGCGGAGATTGGTGCGCTTTATTTGGATCAGAAACTTTGTATTCGAAAGATCACACCAATTGTAAAGGCTATGACCAACTTGGTAGAAAATGATATTGGACGTTCCATTTTTCATGTGACTTTCATGGAAGAGTATCCACAATTTCATGAAGATCTTCGATATGTAGTGGAGAGCAATCAAAAAATTTATCGCTATTTAAATGATAGTCGAGGAAAACGTTGGTTGATTCGGATTCAACCAAGTAGGACAGAGCAAAACATGGTGAATGGAATTATACTCACTATGGTAGATACTACAATAACTGACAAGAAATTTATAAATAGAAAAGAAGTGTAAATAATAAGAGAGATGAAGGAAATGGATATTCATACGGCTTTCAGTCAATTGAAAAAAGAAAATTCACAATTAAAAAATGCTATTCGAGACATTCAAATGCAGCTAGAATATGAAAAGCAAAAAAATTTGTCGCAATATGAAAATATTCCTATCCCTTATATAACAATTAATTTTAATGGTGATATTTTAAAATTCAATAAGACGGCTTGCGTATTTTTTGGAAGAAAACCAGAAGTGTTATGTATGGACAATTTAATGGAATTTTTAGATATTGACAGCAAAGGAAGAATGACTCTTTTTTGTCAGATGATGTCAGAAGGGCGACTTAGAAAACAGATCGAAAGAAGTGATTTAGAGATTAATTTCTTTGTTCGAGGCAAGCGTCATGAAACCATGATACATTATTCACTTATTTCTCAAGAGGGAGAATGGTTATTAGAACTTGCGATATGGGATGTGACCGAGACAAATGAAGCAAAAAGACAGTTAAAAAAGGAACATGAGTGTTACCAAATCGCATTAAAAACTTCGTCAGATTATATTTTTGAATATAGCATTGCTGATGATAAGTTATTGGAATATGGGGATTTTATGAGACAAGAGATTCCAAAAACAAAGGAAGTGATAAAAGAAAATTTCTTAGGAAGAATTACGGAAGTACAAAAAGAGGTTACAGAATCTTATTTACGGTTACAAGAAGTTTTAAACGGAAAGAGAATGTCCGCAGAAATTGATTTTTCAGAAATTGATTACTATAATCAAAAAAGATGGGCGCATTTAGAGCTTTCACCAGTAAGTGATATTTTTAATGAAGCAAGAATTATAGGAAGAATTCGAGATATTACAGAAAAAAAAGAAAAACAGCAAAAAGAAAAAGAAAGAGCTCATCTCGATGAAATTACAGGGCTTTATCATTCTCAATATGGAATTAAGATGCTGATTGAGCGTTTAGAAGAGGCGCATCAAAGAGGCGAAAAGAGCTTTTTATATTTTTTAGCATTAGATGTGGATGTAGAGGCTCAGAAAAATTATGGCTTTACTTTTGTTCGTGGTATGATCGATATTGCTGGTAAGTTAATTAAAAAGAAAGTTGGAAAGGATAAACATATTACCGTTATCCGATGTGGAAATAAAGAGTTTTTATTTCTAATTGAAAAAAAAGAAGAAATAGAAGCATTAAATTTTTCCAGTTCTTTATTAAAAGAAATGCAGGAACAATATTGTGGAAACATTCAAAACGGAAAAGTTTTTTATCGAGGGATTTTTATTAAAAATCTTCAATGGAACGGCTATCCAAAATGGGGTGAAGTATTACAATGGCTTTATGATATGCAAAGTCATGAACATAAAGAAGGATTGATTTTGTTAGATACGAAAATACCACCTCAATTTTGTTCGAAACAAAAAGTGACTCTTGGACAATATCAAGGCACCAGTGAAATTTATGATACAAAGGCGAAACCATTGTTTTCTTATGCCTATGATTTAATTGAGCGAGCAAAGGATGTTGAGAGTATTATTCCACTTCTTATGAATATGGTAGGTGTTTATAAGCGGTTAAAATTTGTATCGATTTATGAATTAAATCAGACCTATTTATCAAAATCCTTGTTATACCATTGGAATGAAAGAGGGAAAGAGATTGAAGGGCAAAAAATTTGTTATTGCCCATCCAAAGAAGAATGGAACTCGTTATTTTTGTGGGAGGAACAAGAAAGTCGCTGTCGATGTCAGACAGCTAAGCAGATAAAAGAAGATCGGGGAAAAGGTTGGATTGCTCCTTATAAGGAAGAAACCAGTCAAATTCTCTGTGTTAGTAAAGAAGATCACGGTTCTCAGCTATTAATTGTTTTTGGATTTGAAAAGGAGAAGGAAGATTGGGAAAAAGAAGAGCAGGAGTTTTACTTTGATTTTGCAAAAATTTTATTTATTGGAATTACTCAAAGTAAAGCTAGCAGTCTTAGCATGACCAAGTCTATGTTTTTAGCGAGAATGTCTCATGAAATTCGAACACCGATCAGTGGGATTGTTGGTACGATGCAATTATTAGAGAGCACGTTACGAAAACAACAGATTCATGAAAGTTCAGAGGTAGTGTCGGTAGTTAGGCAGATGGGGGTATCGGTAAAGAATTTTTTAAGAGTAACCGATTCTGTGCTGGATATGGCCCAAATTGAAGATTATACAATGAAATTAATCAGTGAGAGTTTTCGTATGAAGGAGTTATTAGAGCGATTACAGACTCAGTTTGGAAGTATGGCTCGGAAAAAGAATCTACATTTTCATTATGAGGAGGGAACTTTAATTGAGGAGCTCTATGGAGATGAAAAGAGATTTTATCAAGTCCTTTATAATTTATTGGATAATGCTATGAAGTATACGGAAGAAAATGGAAATGTTTTCTTTTCCATTTCAGGAAAAAGAGAGAGTGAGACAAGTGCTGTCTATAAAGTGGAAATTCGAGATGATGGTTGCGGGATTGCAAAAGAAGATCAAGAACGAATTTTTCAGACATTTACAGGCGTTTCAAAGGAAGGTGAAAGTGAAGGCATTGGACTAGGGCTTTGTATCAGTTTAGCTATTGTTAAATTAATGGGTGGAACGTTAGAGTTAGAGAGTGAAAAAGGGATCGGGACGAAGATACAGCTGTTGGTTCCATTTAAAGTAGTGGAAGAAGTAAAGATCCAAGAAGATATTAGCTCGATAACGGGACTTAATGGAATGCGTATTTTATTAGCAGAAGACAATGAACTAAATGCCATGATTGTTCAAGAACTATTAGAACTCGAAGGGGCAAAAGTCGATATTGCAAGAGATGGAATCGAAGCCGTTTCCTTTTTTGAAGAAAAAGATAGTTATTATTACCAACTGATTTTGATGGATCTGCGTATGCCCAATATGGATGGTTTTGAGGCCACAAGAACCATACGTTCTTTGGAAAGAGAAGATGCAAGAACCATACCGATTGTTGCTTTAAGCGCAGAATTATTAGAACAAAGTGCAAAAAAGACAGTAGAAATTGGACTGGATGGTTATTTAACAAAGCCATTATCAGTTGAACTATTAAAAGAGTTAATTTCAAAAAATAAAAGGGTAAGAAAAACGGTTGTTGAGTAGAAGACAACCGTTTTTTAATCGTTTTATGAAGTTCGCAAATAAGATAAAATTACAGGGAGTCAAAGAGAGAAAATATGTATCGAATTATGGTTGTAGAAGATGATCAGACGATTGCCTTTGGAATGAAGAAATTTTTGGAGTCTTGGAATTATCAAGTTGTTTGTGTGGAGGAATTTCAAGATATTATGAAGAGTTTTCAAGAGGAAAATCCAGATATTATATTAATGGATCTGATCTTGCCTTATTTTAATGGTTTTTATTGGTGTGAGCAAATCCGAAGAGTTTCAAAAGTTCCGATTATGTTTTTATCCTCCGCATCAGATAATATGAATATTGTGATGGCTATGAGTGCAGGAGCAGATGATTTTATTGCAAAGCCTGTGGATTTAAATGTGTTAGTGGCAAAAATACAGGCAATGATCCGCAGAAGTTA
The DNA here is from genome assembly GCA_900544525.1 of uncultured Eubacteriales bacterium. Lineage (GTDB taxonomy): Bacteria > Bacillota > Clostridia > Lachnospirales > Lachnospiraceae > Scybalomonas. The sequence continues at coordinate 385 of UQVN01000018.1, read as the reverse complement.
TGATTTTGCTGGTAAAACGGATTTTTTAGAGCATAAAGGAGTGCGATTTTATAGCGATGATAATACCGTTCGCTATGAAGAACGTAGCATTGAACTAACAAAAAATGAAAGCCGTATTTTAAAAATACTGATGGAAAATAAAGGAAAAATTGTAAAAAGAGATCAGATGATGGAAGCGTTATGGCAGACGGATTGTTATGTAGATGAAAATACATTATCTGTAAATGTAAATCGATTGCGTAAAAAGTTAGAGCAAATTGGGATTTTTGGATTTATTCAAACGAAAAAGGGGATTGGTTATTGTCTATGAAAAGAATATCGTTAAGAAAACTTTTCTTTTTTTACTGTAAAGAGCATAGGAAATTATTATTTTCTTATATATTAA
>UQVN01000017.1 GCA_900544525.1 uncultured Eubacteriales bacterium | reverse complement strand
TGCATGGGCAAAGGTGTTGATGGGTGCAAAGGCACCAGCCGCTATGTATGGCTGTCGTTGTCAATTAAAGACACAAGGAGGAGCACCCGAAGCAAAAAGTGATAAAGCGTTGATACAGCGGGCAAAATATGCTTTAATGAAGGAACAATTAGTAGGGAAAGAACAGGCTTTGATTCATACCCTGTATGAGGAGAAGCCTTTTCAAGGCTCAGAAGATGCTAGTTACTTTATGAAGGAGATTCAAAAGAATGGTGGACAAGCTCTGTATTTAGGAATTGGTTCTAATATTACAGCACCTCATCATAATATTGCATTTGATTTTGATGAGAATTCTTTATTTACAGGAGTAAAAGTATATTTTACAATTGTAAAGGAGCTAATGAAAGCCGAAGAATAAGAAAATAGAGCAGTTAGAGAATTTTTGTAAAAGATAGATAGAAAGAGAGAAATAAAATATGGGAACACCACATAATACAGCAAAACAAGGAGAAATTGCAAAGACAGTTTTAATGCCTGGCGATCCATTGCGTGCAGAATTTATTGCAAAGACATATTTGGAAAATCCCGTTTGTTTTAATACGGTTCGCAATATGCTTGGATATACAGGGACTTATCAAGGAAAGAAAGTTTCCGTAATGGGAAGTGGAATGGGTTGTCCTTCTATGGGAATCTATTCTTATGAATTATTTCATCATTATGATGTGGATAATATTATTCGAGTTGGAACGACAGGGTCTATTTCCGATCGTGCCAACGTAAGGGATCTTGTAATTGGGATGGGTGTTTGTACCGAATCCAATTATGGGGCTCAGTTTGAGTTGCCAGGGACATTTGCTCCTACAGCAGATTATACGTTGTTAAGAACAGCTATGGAAGAGGCAGAAAAATTAGGATTAGAACCAATCGTTGGAAATATTTTGTCAGCAGATGTCTTCTATGATGAGCGTTCCGATATCAATCAGAGATGGGCGAAAATGGGCGTATTAGCTGTAGAAATGGAATCGTTAGCCCTGTATATGAATGCAGCGAGAGCTGGAAAAAGAGCCTTATCGATTTTGACAGTTTCCGATCATTTAATTCATCATATCGAGTTATCCACAAAGGAACGTCAGACTGGATTCCGAAATATGATGGAAGTTGCACTTAATACCGCGATTCATTTATAAAAGAGGAGAGGCAGGGAGTGAAGAGAATGTTAATGGAGCGTGTATGCGTTTAGATAGCACATCCATGACAATAGAAAGAAAAAGAGGTTAAGACATGGAATTTAAAGAAGTATTTCCAATATGGAAACAATTAACAAAGGAGGAGCAGGAGCGATTAGAAGTAGGCGTTACAAAGAAAGAGTATAAAAAGGGAGAGATCATTCACAATGGAGAGGATGATTGTCTTGGTTTACTTCTTGTGGAAGAAGGATGTTTAAGAGCATATATTATTTCAGAAGAAGGAAAAGAAATTACGCTATATCGTCTATTTGAAAGAGATGTGTGTTTATTTACAGCTTCTTGTATGATGAATAATATTGATTTTGATATTACCATTGAGGCACAAACTGACTGTACTGCTTTTGTTATTCCTGTACGTTTATATAAAAGTTTGATGGAAGAATCTCTTCCAATGGCTAATTATACAAATCAGATTATGGCAGCTAATTTTTCTGATGTTATGTGGTTGCTCGATCAGATTTTATATAAAAGTTTTGATGCAAGGTTGTCTGCTTTTCTTATTGAAACGAGTGAAGTGGAAAATAGTTTGGAAATTCAGATGACTCATGATCAGATTGCGAGAAATCTAGGTACTGCTAGAGAAGTTGTAACAAGAATGTTGAAATATTTTCAACGAGAAAAGGCTGTGGAACTTTCTAGAGGTGTAATCAAGATTGTGAATATGGATAAGTTATATGAATGGGCAAAGGATAGCTTACGATAAAAGAACAAAAAAAGACTGTGGGAGGTTATACCACAGTCTTTTTAATAGAGTATATAGGGAGTACGTTTACTTTTATTGATTTTATGAATATGGGTGAAACGTAAAAAACCCATTGATTCTATCTTTTTGTAATATTTATAAAAAGTAATTATAAGAGTGCGAGGATTTCTTCTTCTGTTTTCACACCAACAGATGTGTTAACTGGTTGACCATTTTTGAAAACAATCAATGTAGGAATTGTCATAATGCTAAATTTTGCAGCTAATTCAGGCTGTTCATCAACGTTTACTTTACCTACAACAATTTTATCAGAATATTTATCTGCAATTCCTTCTACTACTGGTCCTAACATACGGCAAGGTCCACACCATTCTGCCCAAAAGTCTACTAAAACTGGTTTATCTGCTTCTAAAACATCTTTCTGAAAAGATTCAGTTGTAATTGTTAATTCTTTCATGGTTATATCCTCCTTCAAATCAATGAAACCGTTGGTTTCTTATTATAAAATGCTGCTAAACGTATTTCTTAATTGTTTTGCATACGCTAATTTCTTTTTGTAATGTGAGTGAATAAAAATATTTTAATATTGTGTGTGTGTTTGTAATGTGTTTGTTTTGTATGGTGTGATTATAGCAGACTTAAATATCCATGACTGTGACGAAGTCACATAAGTTGTATTTTTGTAAATGATGTTGTTTTTACAACACATATTTTTACTAGGGAAATTGCTTGCCCGTAGCAAAGTGTGTACAACCTACACCGTATTCTAAAATTTTTTTATAAAATTAGTATGGACAAGAAAGAAAAAGATTATACAAGGATAATTCATTTGTGAAACCATAAAGAGTTGGTATATAATAAAAGGAAAAGAGCTGTTTTGTCAAAAAGATAGAATGTTTTAAAGCATGGAGATAAATAGGACAAGAAAGACAGTGAATAGGAGGAAAAAGAATGATTAGAAGAATTATTACAATTGATGAAGAACAGTGTAATGGTTGTGGGCTTTGTGCAAATGCCTGTCATGAAGGAGCGATTATTATTGAAGATGGTAAGGCAAAATTATTACGTGAAGATTATTGTGATGGATTAGGAGATTGTTTACCAGCCTGTCCAATGGATGCCATTTCTTTTGAAGAAAGAGAAGCCGTGCCTTATGATGAAGAAGCGGTAAAAGTTCATTTAGAAAGACGGAAAAAAGAAGCGGAGCAAGCAAAGAAACCAGCACCAACAGGCTGTCCAGGAAGTAAAGTTATGACAATTGAGCATAAAACAGAAGAGAAAAAGAAAGAAGAATCTTTTGTGAAACAAAAACAGGCAGTCGTTTCTACGGAAGTGATAGAAAGTGAATTGCGCCAATGGCCAGTGCAGATTAAATTGGCACCAGTGAACGCACCTTACTTTGATGGGGCAAAACTTCTAATCGCAGCAGATTGTACTGCATACGCCTATGGAGATTTTCATAGAAAGTTTATAAAAGATCATGTAACGCTTGTTGGTTGTCCAAAATTAGATAGCGTAGATTATTCTGAGAAGTTAACAGAGATTATTCGACAAAATAATATTAAGAGTGTTCACATTGTGAGAATGACAGTTCCTTGCTGTGGTGGCATGGAAAACGCCGTAAAACAAGCGTTAAAAGAGAGTGGAAAAATGATTCCATGGCAGTTGACAATTATTTCTCCACAAGGTGAAATTGTAGAGAGTTTATAAAGGAGAACAAACATGAAAGTTTTATTGACGGCTATTAATGCGAGATATATTCATTCCAACTTAGCCATTTATAGTTTAAAGGCATATGCCAATCGACCAGATGCGGATATTCAGTTATTAGAATATACCATTAACAATTATGAAGAGGATATCTTACAAGATATTTATAAACAAGGTGGCGATCTTTTTTGCTTTTCTTGCTATATTTGGAATGTAGATATGGTTTATACGGTTATAAAAGAATTAAAGAAAATAAGGCCAGATGTCCCTATTTGGCTTGGAGGACCAGAGGTTTCTTATCATGCAAGAAAAGTGCTAGAGGAACATGAAGAAGTGGATCTTATTATGATGGGAGAAGGAGAAGAAACCTTTAAACAGTTAATCGAGATGAAACTGGATAACAATCGTTCTTTATCAGAAATCCAAGGAATTACTTATCGTGGAGAAGATGGTAAGATTTATAGCAATCCACAAAGAGAGATTCTTGATATGAATACATTGCCTTTTGTCTATCATGATGATGATATGAAGAAGTTTGAAAATAAAATTATTTATTATGAGTCAAGCCGTGGCTGCCCATTTTCTTGTAGTTATTGCCTTTCCTCTGTGGATCGGAATGTTCGTTTTCGTAAAAAAGAGTTGGTGGAACAAGAATTACAATTTTTCCTAGATCATAAAGTAAAACAGGTGAAGTTTGTGGATCGTACCTTTAACTGCGATCGAAAACATGCACATATGATCTGGAAGTATATTACAGAACACGATAATGGAATTACGAATTTCCATTTTGAAGTGTCTGCGGATATTTTAAAAGAGGAAGATTTAGAACTTTTTCAGAAAATGCGTCCGGGGCTCATTCAGTTAGAAATAGGGGTTCAGTCCACTTACGAACCAACCATTGAAGAAATTGATCGAACGATGGACTTAGAGCGTTTAAAAGAGATTGTAGCTAAGATTAATAGCTATGGAAATATTCATCAACATTTAGACCTTATTGTAGGACTTCCTTATGAAAATTATGATCGCTTTATTACGTCTTATAATGATGTTCATGCTATGAATCCAAACCAGTTACAGCTTGGATTTTTAAAAGTATTAAAAGGCTCAAAAATGTATCGCAATCGAAACGAATATGGAATTCAGTATTGGAATAAACCACCATATGAAGTGCTTTCTACCAATTGGATTACCTATGATGATGTGTTAAAATTAAAAGGTGTTGAAGAAATGACAGAAGTGTATTATAACAGTAATCAGTATGTGAATACGATTCGTTATTTACTTCATTTTTTCGAAAGCCCTTATGATTTCTATTATGGATTATCCAAGTATTATGAGGAAAAAGAATTACATCTTTTAAAACACAATCGTCTTGCCCGTTATGAGATTTTAATGGATTTCATAAAACAAGAACAGGATGTGTTAGAAAAGAAAGGGCTTCAAATAGAACTATTAGAGGAGATTATGCTCTATGATCTCTATTTAAGAGAAAATGTCAAGAAACGTCCATCATGGTCAAAGGATCAAAGTGAATTTAAAAAGCTTTATCAACCATATTATAAAAAGAATAAAACTGCTCATATTGAACAATTCACATTAAGTCCAGTGGAGACAGCAAAAAAAGGGGAAAGAGTGGGAGAAGAGCAACATATTCTTTTTAATTATGAAATGAGAAATCCTTTGACTTATGAGGCAACAGTAAGCACTATTTTAGACGTAGAAGTGCATTTATCATAGTTATTGTTAACGATAAATGTGAGAATCTAGTAAAGGTGATCTCACATTTAGAAAGCCATGAAAAAGATAAAAAATAAGAGAAAGGAAAATGGAGGTTTCAAGTGTCACAAAAGAAGATAGTAAAAAAAGCGACAAAAAAACAAGTATCAGAAATTATTGATTTATTAAATGAAACATTTGGAAAAGAATATGTTTGCTATTTAAATCATGAAACACCATGGCAGTTGTTGTTCGCTACCATTTTAAGTGCGCAATGCACCGATGAGAGGGTAAATCAAGTGACAAAAGATTTATTTGTCAAGTATCCAACATTAGAAGCGTTTGCTAATGCGGACTTAGCGGAAATGGAAAGAGATATTTATTCCACAGGTTTTTATAAAAATAAAGCGAAAAATATTATTAATTGTGCAGGGATTCTTTTAAGAGAATATCATGGAGTCGTTCCAAAAGACATCAAAGAACTGACAGCTCTTCCAGGGGTTGGAAGAAAAACTGCCAATGTAATCCGTGGAAATATTTATCATGAGCCAAGTATTGTTGTGGATACCCATGTAAAAAGAATTTCAAGAAAATTTGGATTTACAACCAATGACGATCCTGATAAAATCGAGCAGGATTTGATGAAAATTCTTCCAAAAGATCAATGGATTCTTTATAATATTCAGATCATTACACTAGGAAGAACGGTGTGTACCGCAAGAAGCCCAAAGTGTGAGATTTGTGCATTCCGCCATGTATGCCCATCTTGTGAGGTGTAGCTATGATTCGCACTTATATTTGTTTTGATTTAGAGACGACAGGGCTTAATGTAGAATCCGATGAAATTATAGAAGTCGGTGCAGTGAAAGTTGTAGAAGGAAGATTGACAGAGCAGTTTACTTGCTTTGTCAATATACATAAGCCACTTAGCCCTTTTATTTCTGATTTAACAGGAATTTCAGATGCTATGCTACAAAGAGAAGGCTATGAAAAACAGGCGGTTATTGAGGAATTTGTAAAGTTTTGTGATGGATATGCTTTGCTCGGTCACAACTTGATGTTTGATTATAAATTTATGAAGACAGCAGCAAGTCTTTACGGGCTCCCTTTTGAAAAAAATGGAATTGATACATTAGATCTCGCGAGAAAGTTTCTTCCAGAGCTTCCAAATAAAAAGTTAGGGAGTCTATGTGATCATTATCAATATCGAAATGAAAAAGCTCATCGTGCTGTTTATGATGCAAGGGCAACGGCATATTGTTACGAACAAATGATTCGTCAGTTCGGGAAGGAAAATCCAGATGCTTTTCATGGAAATCCTCTTTTTTATCGTCCGAAAAAATGGGAGCCTGCTACAATTCGTCAAAAGAGATACTTGAATGATCTCTTAAAATATCATAAAATAGAGAACACAACAGATATGGAACAATTATCAAAAAGTGAAGCATCAAAACTCATTGATTCCATTATATTAAAACATGGTATGATGAATCGATAAAGGAGACAAAGGAAATGAATAAACGGAAAAGAATTATTTCAACAATTATTGTAGTGCTTATTATATTAGCTATGATAGTTCCTACAATCGCATCTATTTTTATGTAAAGAGTCTCTAAATAAAAATAGGGATTCGTTTGGAAGTAGAAGCAAAAGGAGCGAGTTTCTCATTAATGAAAAAAGGAAGGGGCTTTTGCATGAAAAAACAATGGATAGTGGCTTTAGCACTCACTAGTCTCATGACGATGGGGATAATCGGAAATTCTACAGAAGCGGTTTATGCAAAAACAGAAGATAATTATATTTATAATGGAATTTCTATCGATGGAATTGATATTAGTGGTGATACAAAAGAAGAGGCACAAAAGAAAATTGATACCTATATGAATGAGTTAAAGGAGACGCCAATCGAATTTAAGACGGATTTAGATAAAGTTTCCGTATCCATGGAAGAAGTTGGACTCACTTACACAAATAAAGAAGTTGTAGAAGAGGCATTTTCTTATGGAAAAGAAGGAAATATTATTAAACGTTATAAAGAGAAAAAAGATATTGAGGAAAATCCTTTACAATTAACACTTGATAAAACAATTAGTACCAAGAAGTTAAAGCAAGTGATAAAAAATTCTGAGGATACTTTAGTACAAAAGGCACAAAACGCTTCTATTAAGAGAGAAAATGGTGCGTTTCAAGTGATTCCAGAAAAAGAAGGACTTACCATCGATTATGATAAGACAACAAAGGAATTTAAGTCTTATGTTAGTGAAACATGGGATGGACGAGAGGATTCTTTCCTTGTGGAGACAAAAAAGGATGAGCCAGAATATAAAAGTGCTGACTTAAAAGAAGTAAAAGATGTCCTTGGGACTTTTACAACGAATTATTCTTCTTCCACATCGGATCGTGCACAAAATGTTGCAACAGGTGCAGGGCATATTAACGGAACGGTGCTTTATCCAGGAGAAGAATTTTCGACTTATGAAAAAGTTGCACCTTATACTTATGAAAATGGATATCGTACAGGGAAAGCCTATTCAAATGGAGAGGTAATCGATAGTATTGGTGGAGGTATTTGCCAAGTGTCCACAACCCTTTATAATGCGGTAATCCGTTCCGAGTTAGAAATAACAGAACGATCTCCTCACTCTATGATTGTAGGATATGTACCATTAGCGGCAGATGCTGCTATGGCAGGTACTTATAAAAATTTAAAGTTTAAAAACAATACCGATTTTCCAATTTATATTGAAGGGACTACATATAATCGAAATGTTACTTTTACCATTTATGGAAAAGAAACAAGAGCAAGCAACCGAAAAATAGAATTTCGTAGTGAAACGTTAGAAACTTACCAACCAGGAGCGGATATTGAAAAAGAAGATCCAACGATGCCAGTAGGGCAAACTATTGTTACCCAGTCCGCACATATTGGATATCGGGCACAGCTTTGGAAGGACATTTATGTCGATGGTGAGAAAACGGATTCCATTCTTGTGAATACGAGTACCTATCAATCTTCTCCAAGAAGAGTGACGGTTGGAACAAAACAGCCAGAACAGCCAAAAGAAGAGGAAACAAAGGAAGAAGAGACAACAAAAGAAGAAACAACAAAAGAGGAAACGACGGAAACAGAATCTTCTGAAGAAAAAGAAGAAACAACAAGCGATTCTTCTGAAAGCACAACGACAAATGAAAGTATAGAACAGCAGGTGAATTCAGAGGAGTAAAGGAAAAAGAGAAAGGAATTGCCATGAAGAATGGAAAAGCACCAGAAAACGTATTAGTTCGAAGCGTTTTAAAACAATTAAAGAAAAAAAGAGCCGAAGTGATTCAAGGGCCAGCCATTGGAGAACAAGCAGGAATTATAGATGTCTCTGCACAGCAAACAGTGGTGCTTTCTACAAATCCTTTCATTGGAACGAAGAAAGAAGTGGGAGAGTATGGGCTTTATGAAGCAGTCAATGATGTAGCCATCACAGGAGCGGAAGTGATCGCGGTTCTTGTTAGCATCCTTCTTCCTGCCAAAATGGAAGAAAAAGGGCTAAAAAGAATTATGGAGGATTTAAGAATCCAGTGCCAGCGATTAAACATTGATGTTATAGGAGGACATACTGAAGTGACACCTTCCGTTTTAGAGCCAATTTTAACGGTAACTGCTGTAGGAGTTTTAAATGAGAAGGAATATTTCCATTCCTCTTCTTTAAAAGAGGAAATGGAGATTGTCATGACCAAATGGTGTGGTTTTAGTGAAACCGCTCGGTTAGCAGAGCGAATGGAGCGGGAATTACAGACTCGTTATCCAAACGACTTTTTAGATGGAGCAAAGGCATTAAAACAGTTTTTACCAATTAAAGATGAGATGGAAGTATTAAAAACTTGCCATATCAGTGCTATTCACCAAATTTCAAAAAGTGGGGTGTTTGGTGCATTATGGGATTTCGCAGCCGCGGGTAAGGTGGGCCTAGAAGTAGATCTTATGAAAATCCCAATGAAACAAGAAACGGTTGAGATCTGCGAGTTCTTTGATTTAAATCCATATCGATTAAATTCTGTGGGTAGTCTTTTAATCGCTACAGAGCGAGGAAATGATGTAGTAGAAGCATTAAATCGCTCAGGAATCCCTGCTGTTATTATTGGGAAGACAGTGGCAGGCAATGATAGAATTATAAGAAATGGAGAAGAAGAACGTTATCTAGAACCACCAAAATCGGACGAAATCAATAAACTATTTATAATGGAGTGAGCTAAAATGAGAGAAGAAATTTTAACAATGATAGAAAAGAATAACAAACTATCCACAAAAGATTTAGCGGATATGTTTGGGGTAGATGAAGTAACGATTATTAATGAGATCGCGAAAATGGAAGAAGAAAAAGTGATCTGTGGGTATCATACTTTAATCAATTGGGATAAGACAGATAAGGAAAGTGTAACTGCCTTAATTGAAGTAAAAGTAACACCACAACGTGGAAGAGGGTTTGATCAGATCGCAGAACGTATCTATAATTTTCCGGAAGTAAAATCTGTTTATTTAATGTCTGGAAGTTTTGATTTAACAGTCGTAATCGAAGGAAAAACAATGAAAGAAGTTGCGATGTTTGTATCAGAAAAACTAGCACCATTAGAACCAGTATTAAGTACAGCAACGCACTTTATTTTAAAGAAATATAAAGATCATGGGACTGTTATGGAAGCCGTGACAAAGCCAGAAAGGATGGCGATCCTTCCATGAGAAATCCTTTATCCGATAGAATTGTAGAAATCCAACCTTCTGGAATCCGTAAATTTTTTGATATTGTAAATGAAATGCCAGACGCTATTTCTTTAGGTGTTGGAGAGCCTGATTTTGACACTCCTTGGCACATACGAGAAGAGGGAATTTACTCTCTTGAAAAAGGGAGAACCTATTATACTTCCAACGCGGGTCTTATGGATCTTCGTGAAGCAATTGTAGAGTATACGGAGCGCACGTTAGGGATTCGCTATCATGCAAAAGATGAAGTGCTTGTAACAGTAGGTGGAAGTGAAGCCATTGATATTGCTCTTCGTGCCATGTTAAATCCAGGGGATGAAGTTATTATGCCAGAACCTTGCTATGTATCTTATCTTCCTTGCATTAAGCTAGCAAATGGAGTGCCAGTTTCTGTAGAATTAGAAGAAAAATATGAGTTTCGTCTTCAAAAAGAACAGCTTTTAAATGCGATTACAGATAAGACAAAAGTTCTTATTTTATCTTATCCAAATAATCCAACTGGGGCCATTATGACAAAGGAAGATTTAAAATCCATCGCAGAAGTTGTGGTAGAAAAAGATCTTTTTGTTATCTCTGATGAGATCTATGCAGCTCTTACTTATGGTGTGGAGCATACAAGTATTGCATCTTTTCCAGGGATGAAGGAGAGAACTATTGTCATTAATGGATTTTCTAAGGCATTTGCTATGACAGGTTGGAGACTTGGATATGCCATGGGACCAAAAGTTATTTTAGAACAGATGACAAAAATTCATCAGTTTTGTATTATGGCAGCTCCAACAACAAGTCAGTATGCAGCAGTGAGTGCGTTGAGAAATGGAGATAACGATGTAGAAGAAATGCGAAAATCTTATAATTTGAGAAGAAATTATTTGATGAAAGCTATGAAAAGAATGAATCTACAGTGTTTTGAGCCATATGGCGCTTTTTATATTTTCCCTTGTATTAAAGAATTTGGAATGACTTCCGAAGAGTTTGCAACGAAGTTATTGGAGCAAGAAAAAGTAGCTGTTGTTCCAGGATCTGCTTTTGGTGCGTGTGGAGAAGGATTTATTCGTATTTCTTATGCTTACTCGATTGAGGAATTAAAACGAGCATTGGAGAGAGTAGAGCATTTTATCACAACATTAAGAGAACAGAATAAGAAGAAATAAAAAGGAAGAAGAAAATGATCCATATTGTATTACATGAACCAGAAATGCCAGCAAACACAGGAAATATCGGAAGAACTTGTGTAGCGCTTGGTGCGGTGTTACATTTAATTGAACCACTTGGATTTAAAATTGATGATAAGTCCGTAAAACGAGCAGGACTTGATTATTGGGAGAAATTAGATGTAAGAACTTATGTTAATTTCGAAGAATTTTTAGAAAAAAATCCAAATGCCCATATTTATATGGCAACTACAAAGTCAAAACAGACTTATGTTGATGTGAACTATGAAGATGGTTGTTATATTATGTTTGGAAAAGAAAGTGCTGGAATTCCAGAAGAAATTTTATTAGAACATAAGGAAGACTGTGTGAGAATCCCTATGATTCCACATATTCGTTCATTAAACTTATCAAATTCCGTTGCTATTGTTGCCTATGAAGCGATGCGTCAACAAGGATTTGATCATCTTCAATTAGAAGGACAACTTCATCATTATGAATGGTAAGAAAAAGGCGTGATCTCATGGAAAAGAGGTCATGCCTTTTTTCTGTTTTTTGTAAAATTTTTGTAAATTAGAACAAGATCTCCTATACAAAATAAAAAAATGATATAAAATGGAGTTAATAACTTAATAAAGAAGAAGAAAGGATATTACTTAGGAGGAATAACATGATACGATCAATCATCAATGGATTTTGTATGGCGTTAGCCGATAGTGTTCCAGGAGTATCAGGAGGAACCATTGCTTTTATTATGGGATTTTATGATCAATTTATTGGTTCTATCCATGACTTAGCATTTCGGGGAATGAAGGAGAAAAAACGAGCATTTTTCTATTTAGTGAAATTAGGAGTTGGCTGGATTGTAGGCATGATTTCGGCAGTTCTCGTTCTTTCGGCAGTATTTGAATCCAATATTTATGTTATCAGTTCTTTATTTATCGGATTTATTGTATGTGCCATTCCTGTTATTATACAGGAGGAAAAAGAATGTATCGTAGGACATTATAAGAATATTATTTTCTTAGTGATTGGGGCAGCAGTTGTTGCATTGATTACTTATTTCAATTCTAGTAATCAAACGGTTGCCTCAGATTTAAGTCACTTGACAATCGGAAGCGGAATTTATTTGTTTGTCGTTGGGATGATTGCGATCTCTGCTATGTTTTTACCAGGGATTTCAGGTTCCACTCTACTTTTAATTTTTGGACTCTATGTTCCTGTCATTCATGCTATTAAAGAATTGCTACATTTTAACCTTACTTATTTACCAGCTATTATTGTATTTGGGCTCGGTATCGTGACAGGAGCGTTAACGGTTGTAAAGGGAATTAAAGTGTGTTTAGATAAGTTTCGTTCCCAGATGGTGTATGCGATTCTTGGTATGATGATTGGTTCTCTCTATGCCATTGTTATGGGACCAACTACGTTAGAAGTTCCACAGCCAGCAATGAATTTTGAAAGCTTTCATTTTATTGCTTGTTTGATTGGAGTAGGATTAATTATACTGTTACAAGTAGTAAGAGAGAAAAAGGAAGGATAAGGAAAAAGAAATAAAAGATGATATAAAGAAGGAAAGGCATAGTAAGAATAAGATGTTTCTATTCGCACTATGCCTTTTTTCTATCTATGAGAGTGAAAAACTTGTAAAATGTGTTTCTCATCGTTTAGTGTTTCGCTGTTGGTTTTGAAAGGGTAAATACGAACTCACTTCCAACATTTTCTGTGCTAATTAAATTGATCTGTTCATTATGAGCATGAATGATCTCTTTTGTAATAGCAAGACCGATTCCGTGGCTTTTCTTATCTTTTCCACGGGAGTTATCCACTTTATAAAAGCGTTCCCATATATGAGTTTGTTCGGAACGAGGGATGCCAATTCCCTTATCTTTTATAGAGATGGATACTTTATTATGGGCTAGCTCCGTAATCGTAATTTTAATATCACCACCTGATTTACTGAATTTAATGGCATTGTCGGTTAAATTATAAATCACTTGCTCAATCTTTGTTTTATCCGCTCTTATGATACAAGAAGGAGAAGATGAGGACATGGTAATTGTAATATTTTTAGAATCACATTGTCCTTCAAATGTATTTATGGTGGAATGAACGGTTTGAACAATATCGAAATTAGAGAGATTTAAAAGAGGTCCGTATCCATTTAATGTTTTTAAAGCAATCAGCCCTTCTGTTAGCTTTGTAAGTCTCTTAGTCTCATCGAGAAGCACACCTAAATATTTCTCATAAAGTTGTGGTGGAATCGTTCCATCGAGCATTGCTTCTAAATATCCTTTAATGGAAGTTAAAGGAGAGCGAAAGTCGTGGGACACGTTTGATATGAAGTCTTTTCGATATTGTTCTGTTTTGCTAAGCTCAGCGGCCATGAAGTTTAGGGAAGAAACAAGTTCACCGATTTCGTCATTTCGTTCAATAGGAATGAAAGTATCAAAGTTTCCTTTGGCGTACTGGCGTGCCGCTTGGTTGATCTCTCCAATGGGAACTAAAATCTTACGGGAAAAATAGGAAAGTAAAATAATGAGAACAATCACTAAAATTCCAAGAGCTAAGTAAGTTGCCTTTGTAATGCCAGCCTGTGTTGTGGAGAGTGTGGAGATAGGAGAGTGTAATATGATATATCCAACTAATTCTCCAGATAAGCTAATAGGCCGTCCTGTGCTAATCATTTCTTCTTCAAAGGAGTGGCCAAATGTTCCTGTGGTTCGAAAAGTTCGTTCGAGATCAATGCTAGGCATAATATCAGTCAACTTTTTATTTAAAAACTGCTCTTCTTCTTCCGAAGAAGTTGTAACGATCGTGCCGTCTTTATCACAAAGCCATACTTCTGAATTAAGGAGGCTGTCCAGTTCGCTAAAATATTGAGAGAGTCTTTGGGTGGAAACATCTCCAGAGAAATAGTCTCTTGCGTATTGCCTAGAAATTAACTTGGCCTCTTTTTGCATAGAACTTTGTTTTTCGGTAATTAAAACAGAGCGGAAAGATTGGTTAGCAAAGGCGAGGACAAGTATAATGCTCAAACAAATAATACTCATATAGAACAAGAAAAATTTAGGGAGAATTTTTCGTTTCATACTATTTTACCTCGAATTTATAACCAATTCCCCAAACGGTGGCGATGGACCAAGCAGGATGAGTACCAAGTTTTTCGCGAAGACGTTTTACATGGACATCGACGGTTCTTGTATCTCCAATATATTCATAACCCCATAAGCGATCAAGAAGCTGTTCTCTTGTAAATACTTGGTTTGGCTGGGAGGCTAAGAAATAGAAGAGTTCCAATTCTTTTGGAGGCATTTCTATGTTATTTCCTTTATAAGTAACAGAGTAATTGGTAATGTTAATAACGAGATCTTCATACTCCACATAAGAGCCTGTCTGTGATGGGGTTAACGGTTTTGTAGGAGCTTGTACTGGGGTTGGATGATAGCGACGCAATACCGCCTTGACACGAGCAACCAATTCTTTTGAATCAAATGGTTTAATCATATAGTCATCTGCCCCAATTTTTAATCCCAATACTTTATCAAACACTTCTGTTTTGGCAGAAAGCATAATAATAGGAACTTGATTGGTTTTACGAATTTCGGTGCATACTTCATATCCATCGATACCAGGGAGCATAATATCTAATAAAATTAAATCTGGTTCATAGACGGTAAGCTTTGAGAGTGCCTCCTCCCCATCAGAGACGATTAATGTATCAAAACATTCTTTGATTAAATAAAGGGAGATGAGTTCTGCAATATTGCTATCATCATCGACGATCATAATTTTTTGTTTTGTAACCATAGTAAATCCTTTCTATATAAATAATACGGTATTTATAATGCTGTATTTTTGAAGGTTATACGAATATTCCAAAGTTTTTATAGATTCATTTTATCATTATCGTTTAAGAAGTACAAGAGAGAGCGAAGTAGACAAAAATAGTCGCATTATAACAGGATAGTCATAATGCGACTAGGATATTAAAATTCTACGATAGTAACACCAGCTTCACCTTCTCCATAGACACCGCTTCGGAACGATTTAATATGCTTTTGTTTTCTTAAATAAGATTGTACAGCACTTCGTAAGGCACCCGTTCCTTTTCCATGGATAATGGTTACCTGTGTTAATTTTGATAAATAAGCGTCATCTAAATATTTATCCAATTCGTTGATCGCTTCATCCACTGTTTTTCCAAGTAAATTGATTTCTGGAGAAATTGTTGCGGATTTCATAAAGTTGGCTTTATAACCAGAGGACTGCTGTTGTTTTTGTTTTGGTTTTTCCTCTTCTAAAATCTCTAAGTTTTTGATGTTGACAACGGATTTTAAAATTCCCATTTGAACGTAGAGATCACCTTTGGCATTTGGAAGAGAAGTAACTGTTCCTTTTAAGTTTAATGTTGTAACAAAGACGCTATCACCGATTTTGAAATCTTCTGCCTTATGGCGTTTCTTTGTCTTTGTTTGAGATTTATAGGCTAGTTGTTTCTCTAATTCACCCATTTTACCACGGAGTTTACTTCGTTCGGCTTCCATTTTCTTTGTATTATTTTGAGAAGTATGTTTACTCCAACCGTTATATTTCCGAATGGCTTCATCCGCAGTTTCTTTGGCATCTGTTAAAATATCGCGAGCCTGTTGACGAGCATTTGTTAAAATCTCTTGGCGTTTTTGCTTGATTTCTGCATCTTTTTGTTGTAAAGAGCGACGAAGTTCTTCCACTTCTGCAGTCTTTTTATAAATTTCTTCTTGTTCTTTTTCAACCGCAATTTTTCTTGTTTCTAATTCAGCGATCATAGTTTCAAAATCGCGGGCAGACGCGTCAATTTGTGATTTCGCATCTTCAATCACGAATGGATCAAGCCCTAATTTTTGAC
Source organism: uncultured Eubacteriales bacterium (assembly GCA_900544525.1). Classification (GTDB taxonomy): domain Bacteria; phylum Bacillota; class Clostridia; order Lachnospirales; family Lachnospiraceae; genus Scybalomonas. The sequence continues at coordinate 7,475 of UQVN01000017.1, read as the reverse complement.
TAATGGCAAAAGCGTTACTCTTTCCTGGCACGCCGATTAATAAGCGATACGTTGGACTTAATGTGGCAAGATCAAATTCGCAACAAGCATTTTCAATACCAGCTGTGGAAAGGGCAAAGGATTTTAATTCACTGTAGTGAGTTGTTGCCATTGTTGTCACTTGTTTTCCGTGCAATTGGCTTAAAATAGCGATGGCAAGAGCTGCACCTTCCATTGGATCCGTACCACCACAAAGCTCGTCTAATAATACGAGAGAGTTTTCGGTTGTATCATTTAAGATAGAAATAATATTTGTCATATGAGAAGAGAAGGTACTTAAATTTTGTTCAATGCTTTGCTCGTCTCCAATATCTGCATACACCTGATCAAAAACAGCTAATTCAGAATTGCTAAGAGCAGGAATATGAAGACCTGATTGCCCCATTAAAGTAAAAAGACCTACGGTTTTTAAAGATACGGTTTTACCACCTGTATTTGGCCCAGTTACGATAAGCATGGAGAAATCTTTTCCAAGATAGAGATTGATTGGTACGACCTTATGACTATCAAGGAGAGGATGGCGACCTTGTTTAATGTTGATTCTCTTTTCATCATTAAAGACTGGTTCTGTTCCGTTATAAGATTTCGCCAGTTTTGCTCTTGCAAAAATAAAATCAAGCTGTGTTAAAAGGCGAAGGTTATTTTCGATTTCTTCTCGTTCAAAAGCTACTTGTTCACTAAGACCAGCTAAAATACGTTCGATTTCTGTCTGCTCTTTCCCAGCTAATTCTTTTAATTCGTTATTTAAGTTGACGACAGCCATTGGCTCTACAAATAAGGTAGAACCTGTTTGGGATTGATCGTGAATCATTCCTGGGAAACTTCCGCGATATTCTTGTTTTACAGGAATACAATAACGACCATTTCTCATTGTAATAATATTATCCTGTAACATATTTTTATTGTTATTGGAGCTTACAATGGATGTTAATTGATTGTGAAGCCTGATGTTTGTCTGTTTTATCTGACGGCGAATATCACGAAGTGTTGGGGAAGCATCGTCACTGATTTCATCTTCAGCGAGGATACAGCGTTTGATTTCTAACATCAATGGAGTGAGTGGAGCTAAGTCTTCGAATAGAAAAGTCAAGCTATCGTTGTCGTTCATATCATCAGAAGTATGAGAATATTGTTTTGCTGTTTGTGCAATAGAAAGTAGTTTGGCGATTTCAAGAAGTTCTCCTGCACCTAAAGATGCGCCTACGATCAGTCGTTTTAAAGATGGAGTAATATCAACAAGGCCAGAAAAAGAAAGGCTACCATGCTTATAAAGGCGACTTAAAGCATCTGCCGTTTCTTGTTGCTTTGTTGTAATTTCCATCAGATCGGTGGAAGGCATTAAAGTCTTACAAAGTTGTTTTCCCATAGAAGAACCAGCACATTCCACAAGACGATCGATAATTTTATTATATTCTAAAATTCGTAATGCTTTTTCGTTCATTTTATACACCCTTGTCTGTTTTATTTGCGTGAAAGTAATGAGTCAAGTATCGAATAGAAAAAGGAAGTTTTTCTACATTTGATATTTGAGGATTGTTCACGTTCTCTATCACTATTATTTGATATTTTCTATCTTTCCATGTAATTATAAGTGGCAAATTCACTTTATGCAAGAGGATAGAGGAAAATAACCTAACAAGCGAATAGCAGTATGGGAGAGGAAAAAAGGAAAAATAGCCATATATTGTATAAGGTTGAATCCTTATTTGATCTGTGATAATATGAAGTTTAGTAAAGAACAGGAGGAAAAAGGATGAAGATCGGAATTATAACGAACCATGCGGACAGAACTTTAGAATCAGATCTGCAAACATGGGCAATTCATAAAACTCTAGACGCGTATGGTACGGCACCATATATGATCCATTATCATCCATGGAACGGAAGTAATGCTGATGAAACAGTGGAAAAGAAAGGAATTTTTCGAAAAAAATCAGAAGTAACACATAAAATTCAGCAACCATCTTCTTTCATTAACACTCATGTGAATCTATTGGGAAATGATGAGACGATAAAGGAACTGATGGACGAGCACTTTGGGATGGATGCATACATTTCTGTTCTCGATCGTGAATATAATGCATATGGAATGGAAAATGAGGCATATCTTTTAAGATTCGCAGAAAAAAATGCAAAGAAAATCGCCTATGGCTGGAATCTAAATGGAGAGCAAGTAAAAGAAGATTTTAGTGGATTTGAGGTGTTAACGGTACAAAGAGAAGGAGCCAATACATTTGGAAAAGAAGTTCCGATTGTAAACGATCCTCTTTTATGGATTAAGCGAAGTGATATCGAAGAGATTAAAGATAAAATACCAAAAGAAGAACCTTACTTATTTGTTGATGTACAAAGAAGTGATAATGATGTGGAGAGTTTTGCTAATAAGAGTGCAGCAAAACAGGACTTGCAATTAAAAGTGATTGGAAAAGAAAGAAATGATGTCACTTATTATTTAGCTGTTGCCTCACAAGCAGAGCGAATCATAACGGATTCTATGATAGGGGTTCTCGTGGCAACTCTTTATGAAAAACCATTTGTGTATTTAGAGACGGATAAAGAGAAAAAGAGAGTCAGAAATTTTATAAAAGATATGAAGTTCTCTTACCATATCCAAGAAGATTGGACAGGAGAGCCTGTGGAAAAGAAATTTTCCGTTCATGAGAAGAAAGGTGTATTAAATCGTAGAATGGTGGCACTTCGTGTGCAGTCATTAAAAGATTTAGAAGAAACACTTGGAATTACGAAAAATGAAGTGATGGTTGATTGTCCAGTGCCGATCAAACGAGGAGAGTGCTATGGTTGTTATGCCTGCCAAGAAATTTGTCCTGAGCATTGTATTGAGATGGTAGTGGATAAAGAAGGATTCCCTTATCCTCGTGTTGACAGCAGAAAATGTACCAATTGTGGAAAATGCGAAGCAGTTTGTATTCGCCTAAAAGATAACAATCAAATAAAAGAAGAATCCTATCCAGTTATTTATGCGGGAAAAAATAAAAATATGGATGTCAGAATGAAGAGTACCTCTGGCGGAATTTTTCCAGAGCTTTGTAAAGAGATGATCGAGAAAGAAAATGGAGCAGTTGTTGGAGTACGGTACGATAAAAAAATGCGTGTAATTTCTGATATTGCTGATACAATGGAAGAAGCAGAAAAGTTCTATGGAGCCAAGTATGCAAAAAGCGATATGGAGGGAATTTTCCCACAAGTGAAGCGCCTTGTAACAAGTGGAAAGAAAGTATTATATAGTGGACTTCCATGTGAATGTGCAGGACTTCGTTCCTATCTAGGAGAAGATTATGACAATTTAATTATTCAAGAAGTAGTCTGTCATTCAGCAGCCTCTCCAAAGGTATTTGATAAATATATGAAGCATTTAAGTACTGCTTTAAAATCTCCAGTTGTAAATTTTGTTTGTAAAGATAAGCGAGATGGTTGGGGATTTATGGACTATAAAGTGTGTGTTCAGACGGATGATGGACAAGAACGCCTTTTCATTGGAAGACGAAATAACTATATACGTGCCTATAATAACTCTTATTTGGCACGTCCAAGCTGTACCAACTGTCAATTTGTAAAAGACTACCGAGCAGGGGATATTACGGTTGGAGATTTTTTAAGTGTAAAAGAATGGCTAGGGGAAAAAGATGATAATAAGGGCATGAGTTTTATTATGCTCAATAATGAAAAAGGGAAACGTTTCTTTGAGCAAATAAAAGATCGATTGGATCTATATGAAGTGGATATGGATACTGCATTTAAGAGAAATCGTATTAAGCCAATTCAATATCGAAATGAGAGAACAGAGCTTTTAAATCGCATGGATCAAGAAGAGATCAATCCATTATTACAAAGTTATAATGATTTAAGAAAGTAAGAGGAAAAAAATGAGATATATTAATGAGTTACGCGAAGGGGAAATGGTATCTGAGATTTACCTTTGTAAAACGAAACAGACCGCCAAAACAAAAGCAGGTAAAAGCTATTACTCCCTTATTTTGCAGGACAAAACTGGTGTGCTTGATGGAAAGGTATGGGATTTAAATTCAAGAGGAATTGAAAACTTTGAATCCATGGATTATATTTTTGTAACTGGACGTGTAACAAGCTTTCAAGGTTCCAATCAATTGAATATTGAACGAATTAGAAAGGCACAAGAGGGAGAATATTTTCCAAGTGACTATGTAAAGACATCATCAAAAGATATTGATAAGATGTATGATGATGTATTGGAAATGATTAAACGAACAAAAGATATTTATTTGAAAGCATTATTAGAAAGCTTTTTCATAAAAGATGTAGAATTTAAAAATGCTTTTAAAAAACATTCGGCTGCAAAGACGGTTCATCATGGATATGTGGGAGGACTTTTAGAGCATACAAGGGGTGTTGCAAATCTTTGTGAGTTTTATGCAACCCAATATCCGATCCTAAATCGTGATTTATTAGTGACAGCAGCATTATTCCATGATATTGGTAAATTAGTAGAGTTGTCTCCGTTACCAGAAAACGACTATACGGATGAAGGACAACTGATTGGGCATATCGTTATTGGAACAATGAAATTAGAAGAGAAAATCCGAACAATTCCAAATTTCCCAGTGCAGTTAGAAAGGGAACTACTTCATTGTATTTTAGCTCATCATGGGGAACTTGAATACGGATCTCCAAAAAAACCAGCGTTAATTGAAGCACTAGCTCTTACTTATGCGGACAATACCGATGCTAAAATTGAGACATTTTTAGAAGAATTAGAACGTGAGAAGGAAAAAGCGGATCGAGGAGAGTGGTTAGGATATAATCGTTTCTTTGAATCCAATGTAAGAGCAACTTCAAAACCGAATATAAAGTAAGAAAAAGTAGTCAAAAATCAAGTGGAAATCAAGTATTTTCACTTGATTTTTTTTGTACAGAAAGCATAAGTCAACTAGAAATGCGGTATTTCTTATGACAAGTTTCGGATACTTATAAAAAGCACTACGCCCAAACGATGTGTTGAACTTAAGGAGAATTTATCAGAAAATATGCTATATTAATACAATTAGATTTAAAAATAGGACATAAAACAACTATTGTAATTTAATAGTGAATTTGATATAATAATTTTACAAAATTTATAAAAAATTTATATTTAGAGGAGGAGGTGTTTCGATATGGAAACTGTTCAAATGAAGTTTGAAATATTACCTATTATTATTCTTCTTGTATATTTAGTAGGGATGCTTTTGATTGGTTTTCTATCAAATAAGTTTTTCATCAAGGATAGTAATGACTATCTGATTGGTGGAAGACGTATGGGGCTTCTTTTTGTAGCAGCTTCTCTTTCTGCCAATAATGTGGGGGGCGGAAGTACAACAGGAGTCGCAGCAAAGGCTTTTAATGGTTGGGGGCTATCCGCAGGATGGTATGTGCTAGCCGCTTCAGTTGCCATGATACCGTTGGCTTATTTTGCACCAAAGATTCGAAAGGCAATGGCTTATACAATCCCAGAAGTTATTAGCCGTCGATTTGGAAATGAAGTTGGAACAATATCCGCTGTGTTAAATATTTTATCTTTGTTTTGCTTAACAGCATCTCAAATATTAGCAGCTGGATCTGTTGTCAGTGCGTTAACAGGGTTAAATCTTAAGTTTTGTATTGTATTAGCCACTGCGCTCGTATTATTTTATACGAGTATGGGAGGGTTAATTGCCGATTCCATTGCGGATTTATTCCAGTGGATTATTATTTTTGGAGGGCTTTTAATTTCTCTTCCTTTTATTGTAAAAGGAGCAGGAGGTTGGGAAGCAGTTACAAGTGCTCTTCCAGCAGGAGAACTCGATGCTACGAAAGTAGGTTGGTTTACCATTATTAGTTTGATTTTAAATTATTTTTGTACATTTTTATCTGGGCCAGAAATTGTAAGCCGTTTTGCTTCTTCCGAAGATGAAGCAACTGCTCGTAAGGCAGCATGGCTTTCTGCATTAATGATGGCACTTATGGCGTTTATTCCAGCGATTATTGGTCTTGTAGCTTTAGCAGAAAATCCAAATTTAGATGGAGGTGCAGGAACGAGTGCTCTGATGTTTGCTACAAAAAGCTATGCACCACCAGTGATTACAGGGTTAATTGCCGCCGCCATTGTAGCTGCTACCATGTCCAGTAGTGATTCCAATCTGCTTTGTTCTTCCACAATTTTTGTGAAAGATATTTATCAAAAGTATAAGAATCCAAATCTTACGGATCGACAAACATTAATTATGACTCGTACTTGCAATATTATTATTGGAATTTGTGCAATGCTTATTGCTATGATGAATATTAGTGTTGTGACTTTAAATCTATTTGCGTTTGCTATGCGTTCCGCTGGACCGTTTGCGGCATATGGACTTGGGCTTGCCATGCCAAATGCCACAAAGAATTCGGGAATTGTAAGTGTTATAGTAGGTTCGGTAGCAGCCGTCGTGTGGCAGGTGCTTGGAGAGCCATTTGGTATATTAGCTATCGTGTTTGGAGCGTTTTTAGGATGTATTTCTTTTGTACTAACTACCGTGATTGAAAGAAAGATGGGAAAACCACCAGCACCACCTGCTTTTGTGGAAGAAGTATAAGAACGAAAAAAGTTTCCAAAGCGTATTTCTCATCGTTTTTATCGTTTTTTAAATGTCCGTATTTCCTTATTTGCTAAGGGATACGGGCATTTTTTGTATTTACGAGAAGACAACGAGCATGCGGGAGAATTTATGCTCACATATGGCGATTGGAAATAAGCTAGTGTCAAAGGGGATTGTGTATGTTATCATAGGGATATGTTATATTAGGATTCATAAATGATAGTTAGGAACGGGTGAGAAAATAGAATCGAAAGCGGAGATAGGAAATATGGATTTTACTATAAATAGACGGTTAATTGATTATTATAAAGAGAATAAAAAAGAGACACATTTTGAATTATTGGATGAAGATCCTTATGAAGAAGTTTTTGAAAAAGGGAAGAGAAAATTCCACTATCGGGAAGAATATGTTAAGAAAAGTGTGGATAAATGCAAAAAACTATGGGAAAGCTGTGGATTTTCAAACGACCTAAGTTTAGTCTATGAGAAAGGTTATGAGGATCATAAAGGAAAGGAACACGCCTTTTTAGAAAGCTGTATTAAAAAGTTGGGCTATTCCATGTATTCTTTTGTGGCAGAAGATTTGGAAGAGGAAAAATTGGTAGGACGGCGGTATGTTTGGAAAACAGATGAAATCGATATGGAAAAGTTAGCAAGGGAAATTATTTTATCAGATATTGGCGGGAAATTATCTCTTGCGGAAACTGTATTTGTTGTGGATAATAAAAATGATATGGTGTTTTTTCTCTATGATGATCGAGGTATTCTATTCTATACAGAAAGAGAGAAGTAAGAGAAAGACTCGATCTAGGAGTGGTTGTTTAGTTATTTAAAATATAGATAAAT
>UQVN01000016.1 GCA_900544525.1 uncultured Eubacteriales bacterium | reverse complement strand
TGGATCTTTAAAATGATACATAAGTTTATGCACAAACACAAGCTGTCCATTTTTTAACGTCGGCTTCATAGATTCTCCTGTCATATAAGTTGTCTGTACAACATAATTGACAACTCCAAAGGCAAGTCCAATGGCAATGATAATCATAACGATCCAAGAAAGAATTTTTGTAATAATTTTTCTTCTTTTTCTATACTTTGTATTAAACTGCATGAGAAATCCTCCTTTCTCTTTGATACGATATTACGATGGCAAGCACACTTTATTCCTTATTGCCTTCGCGTAACGAAAACAGGGCAAGTATATTACTTGCCCCGCTAATCTTCAAAACTATTATTTTGTGATTAATTCTTTAACTTTAGCCGCTTTACCTACTCTATCTCTTAAGTAGTTTAATTTAGCTCTTCTTACTTTACCACGTCTAACAACTTCAATTTTGTCAACGATTGGGGAGTGTAATGGCCAAGTTTTTTCTACACCGATTCCGTTAGAGCTTTTTCTAACTGTGAAAGTTTCACGAGCTCCACCGTTCTGGCGTTTTAATACAACACCTTCGAAAACCTGAATTCTTTCACGGTTTCCTTCTTTTACTTTTGCATGTACTCTTACAGTATCTCCTACGCGGAATTCTGTAACTTCTGCTTTTAACTGTGCATTTTCAATGCTTCTAATAATATCGTTCATGTGTGAACCTCCTTATAATCTTAGACGTTCTTAATACTCTCTGTAGCAGAGGACCGTCTCATTTTTCACAACTATTATAATCTATCATTTTTCTTCCAATTTTGCAAGCACTTTTTTATCTTTTTCGGATAAATTTGCATTTTTTAACAAATCTGGTCGACGTTCTAATGTTCTCTTTATGGATTGCTCTCTTCTCCACGCTTCAATCTTCGCATGGTTTCCAGATAAGAGCACATCTGGCACCTTTTTTTCATGATAAACTGCGGGTCTTGTATACTGTGGATATTCTAATAAATTGTCATGGAACGATTCAAATTCAGCCGATACTTCATTGTTTAACACGCCAGGAACCAGTCTTGAAATCGCATCGATCATAACCATAGCCGGAAGTTCCCCTCCTGTTAAGACATAGTCGCCAATGGAAACATAATCCGTTACAATCTCTTCTAATACTCTCTCATCAATGCCTTCATAATGACCGCATAAAAACACTAAATCTTCTTCTTTTGCAAAATCTTCTGCCATCTTTTGATGAAAAACACTTCCTTGTGGCGTTAAATAAATGACTCTTGGACGCTTTTTGATCCGCTCACATAAACTTTCATAGCAGTCATAAATGGGCTGTGGTTGCATAACCATACCCGCTCCACCACCATAGGGATAGTCATCCACTTGGTTGTGCTTATTATTGGCATAATCTCTAATATTTAACGCTTCCAATGTTAAATATCCACTTTTTACAGCTCTTCCAATAATACTGGTGCTCATGCCTTCCATAATCATTTCAGGGAATAATGTCATTACATGAAAATTCATCAATCTAACAATCCCTCCATAATATGAACGGTAATTAACTGCTGTTCAATATCCACATTTAAAATGCACTGCTTAATGGCTGGTAAAAGAATTTCTTTTCCTTCTTCTGTTTCCACTACATAGACGTCGTTAGCACCTGTTCTCAATACATCTTTTAATGTTCCAAGCTCTTTTTCCTCATCTGTTATGACTTTGGAACCGATCATATCGCTAATAAAGTATTCTCCTCTTCTTAAGCGAACTGCATTTTCTCTTGTCACATAAAGACCACATTGTTTATACCGTTCAATATCATTAATATTATCAATGCCTTTGAATTTTAGGATAACAAATTGCTTGAAAAACTTACAGCCTTCTACTTCTAATTCTTTTTTTTCTCTTCCTGTATCAAGAATACAAGATTTTAATTTCTTAAATCGCTTTGGATCATCTGTGGTTGGAAATACTTTTACTTCTCCACGAATTCCATGGGTCGCTGTAATAACCCCTACTTGTAATAAATCTTCCATATGTTACTCCTATTGTTCAATATCTACAACAATTTTTTTATCTGTTTTAGAGGCAGCTGCCTTTACAACAGTACGAATGGCTTTTGCAATTTTTCCTTGCTTTCCAATTACTTTTCCCATATCTTCAGGTGCTACTTTTAACTGAATAAAAATCGCATCCTCTTGTTCTGTTTCTGTTACAACAACGCTTTCTGGATGATCCACTAATGCTGTTGCAATAAGCTTTACTAATTCTTTCATATCGCATCTCCTCCTTTTTTACATTCCAAATGGAAGTTTAAAATTACCGAGTCCAAACCCACGTTTTTTCTTTCCGCCCATCATACCAGACATTTGTTTCATCATCTTTCTCGCCTGTTCAAACTGTTTATAAAGTTTATTTACGTCTGCAATATCAACGCCTGCTCCTTTTGCAATACGTTTCTTTCTAGAAGGATTTACAATATCTGGATTGGCACGTTCTTCTGGTGTCATGGAATGAATGATGGCTTCGGTTCTTGCCATTTGTTTTTCATCGATATCCACATCTTTTAACTGACTTCCTACACCAGGAATCATAGAAATTAAATCTTGGATTCCACCCATTTTCTTAAGCTGTGCCATCTGATCTAAGTAATCATCGAAATTAAACTCCGCTTTTCGAAGTTTTTGTTCCATTTCTTTTGCTTTTTCTTCATCAACTGCATTTTGTGCCTTGTCGATTAATGTTAAAATATCGCCCATTCCAAGAATTCGACTTGTCATACGGTCTGGATAAAACTGTTGTAAATCCTCTAATTTTTCTCCCATACCAATATAAAGAATTGGGCAACCAGTTACCGCACGGATAGAAAGAGCAGCACCACCTCTTGTATCACCATCTAATTTTGTCAAAATAACGCCATCAATACCCACTTTTTCTTTAAAGTTTTGAGCCACATTTACGGCATCTTGACCAGTCATAGCATCGACAACTAAAATTGTCTGTGTAATATCAAGATTGCTTTTAATCTCAATTAACTCGTTCATCATATCTTCATCTACATGAAGACGTCCCGCTGTATCAAGAATTACAACATTATTTCCATTTTCTTTTGCGTGTTCCATAGCTGCTTTTGCAATGTTCACTGGTTTATGATTTTCACCCATAGAGAAAACAGGAACCCCTTGTTTTTCTCCATTTACTTGCAACTGTTTAATGGCTGCTGGACGATAGACGTCACAAGCAACTAATAATGGTTTCTTTCCTTTTGCTTTTAATTTTCCTGCAATTTTAGCGGTTGTCGTTGTCTTACCAGCACCTTGTAAACCAGCCATTAAAAGAACAGTAATTTCGTTTCCAGAAAGAAGCTTGATTTCTGTTGTTTCCGATCCCATCAAATTTTCCATCTCTTCACGAACAATTTTAATAACCATCTGTCCAGGATTTAACCCTGTTAATACATCCTGTCCTACAGCACGATCGGTCACTGTTTTAATAAACTGTTTTACTACTTTAAAATTAACATCCGCTTCTAAAAGAGCGCGTTTTACTTCTTTCATCGCTTCTTTTACATCCGCTTCTGTTAATCTTCCTTTACTCTTTAAATTTTTAAATATATTTTGTAACTTGTCAGAAAGGCTCTCAAATGCCATATATCATTCTCCTTTTGCTAATATTCTTCTAAGATCTCATTGGATATGGCTGCAATTCTTTTTAAATGTCCTTTTACTTTTAAAGAGTCTTGCTCTTCTTCCGCAAACATTGCATATTGTTGAATTTCTTTTACCATTTCCTTCGTCTTTAAAAATTTCTCAATTAAATGGAGTTTTTCTTCATATCCATTTAAAATTTTATTACATCGCTTTACAATATCGTGAACCCCTTGCCGACTAATTCCTTGCTCTTCTGCAATCTCACTTAAAGACATATCATTTAATATCGCATCTTCATATACATTTCGTTGATGCTTTGTCAAAAGCTCACCATAAAAATCATAAAGCAGTGTTTGCATTACGAATTTTTCCATCTCCTTCTTCCTTTCTACAACAGAAAATCATGGAAAATAAAATATTATCCCTTCTCACATTCCATAAAACCATGAGAAGATTTGTAAAGGTGTATCCCTTTACAACTCTTTTTATTTTATCTGATCTACTACTCAATGTCAACGAAAGAAATATTCAAAAGAACGATAAGAAATTTCTCTATTTCCTATCGTTCTTTTTTGTTCTCTTTCTTTTATTCGGACTGTTTTCTGTATACGAGTGCTCCACTCAACAATACAAGGATAGATACAATAAGATTAATGTTACGGTTTCCTGACACCATTCCTCCATAAATAACAATACAAGCTCCAACAATCGCTAAAATCGGAAATACATACCCATACCATTTGCTCTTTATCAAACCTTTTTTTGCTCTTATCATAACTCCAATATATAAGAGGAAATAAAAAATATACATAATGGCAATTGGCATTTCTGAAATATCAAAATGAAATCTTGAAAATCTTTCTACTTCTTGCATCATATAATGGATGATTAGCCATAGAACAGAAATAACAAAACTAATGCCATGGGACAAAAAAGAAATATCAAATTTCTCATTCACATCTGCAATTTTTTTACTCCATGGTAATTCTCCTCTCACTGCTAATGCATGAGGAACTCGACAACTTCCTAAAATAATGCCGTTACATGTACCAAGTACAGAAATAACAACACCTGCTAACAATATGTGCGCGCCTTTCCTTCCAAATAAAAGACTTGCTCCTTCTTGAAAGGCACTATCTTGAAGTCTTAAAATTTCATCTACTCCAATTAATGAGGTGATTCCTACAAAATAAAGCAAATAAATAGCTAAAATAATGACAGGTGCTATTGTAAGAGCAAGTGGTAAATTTCTCTTTGCATTTTTAATCTCATGACAAATCGTTGGCGCAATGGTCCAACCATCATAAGAAAAGGCAGCGGAAACAATTGCACTACTTCCTGCTACAATTCCTGCTCCTGTTACAGGTAAATCGACAATACAAGTTGGATCGCCAAACAAAACGCCTAATAGACCAATTAATATGAGTGGAATCATTTTCACTACCATTGCAGACGTTTGTAAGTATCCTGCCAACTTGCTAGAAAATGTATTGATACTATATAATACAACAAGATAAAATACCGTTACTTCCCATACTCTTCCTTGTAAAAATTTTATGTTGGAAAAGAGCATCAATGTGTAATTAGCTGCCACCCAACAAATAACCGCAGTCAGTGCTGGATAGTATACGATCATCTGAAACCAACCAATTAAAAAGGCAAATCGTTTCCCAAACGCTTTTTCTCCATAACTAATGACACCACCAGCATCATCGGTAATCTTCGCCCATTCCGCAATTGTAATTCCACCAAATATAATCCCAAAAGCTCCAATTATTAAAACAAGACATCCAATTGCTACATTTCCATTTGTCATCGTTAAAATGTCATCTGCTTTGAAAAAAATACCAGAACCGATTACAATTCCGATTACCATAGCAATTGACATAAACAGTCCATATTTTCTTTTTTCTTCTCTCATGTGTTATCTCCTAGGTCTTTTTTATCTGTCTTTTTAATCTTACTAACTATAATACAAATTTCTTATTCTGACTAGATATTCTTTTCATTTTAAACAATTTTTTTATATTTTCTTTCTAACTATATAGAAATTCTTATACCACGCGGATTAAGAATATTGTAAAACATATACAACAAATAAGATGAAAGAATTTTCTATTACAGTAAAAAATTTGTGACATATCACACCATTTTAATTAATAAACTTCATAAATAGAGAAACTATGAAAAAGATAAGACTGTCGATTTTTCCAATACACAATATAGCGAAAAATAAGCTAATTAAGTCAACAAGTTAAATCAATGACAATCAAGAAAGGATGATTACATGAATCTCTATTTAAAAATGCTGATAAAATATTTATTCCTTTTCCTATTCGGTGGGATTGTATATGCAGGAATTGAAATTGGATTTCGTGGATATACCTATTTGCTCATGGGAATTGTAGGAGCGATTGCTTTTGTACTAATTGGGTCCATGAATGAAATATTTGAATGGGATACTTCTCTTCTATTGCAAATGATTTGTGGCTCTTTCATTGTTACATTTTTAGAATTGGTAGTTGGTTCTATTTTATTGCAACATGGAATTAGAATGTGGGATTATTCCGATCAGTGGCTAAATTATAAAGGCCTTATCTGCCCTTTCTTTAGTGTCATTTGGTGTTTTATCTCATTATTCGCTATTATTGTCGATGATTATTTGAGATATTGGTTCTTTGATGAGGAGAAACCAAGGTATCAATTATTATAAATAGACAGAAGTTGAATTCAATAAAAATTTTACATGATACAAAACCAATGAATTTTTTAATATAAAATAACTTCACTTTTTAAACATAAAAAAACAAGCCATACTTCCATACGGCTTGTTTTTATTTATTTTATTACATACATTAGGACTCCATTTTAAACATTAAAAAAATGGTGTAGTAATGGGTGTAGTAACCTTTAAAATTATTTTTCGATTCCAGCAACTTTTAATAATTTAGCAACTGTTTCTGTTGGCTGAGCACCGTTAGATAACCATTTTTTAGCTGCTTCTTCGTTGAATTTGATTTCACTTGGTTCAACGTTTGGATTGTATGTTCCGATTTCTTCGATGAATCTACCATCTCTAGGAGCTCTTGCATCTGCAACAACTACACGATAGAAAGGTGCTTTTTTCTGTCCCATTCTTTTTAATCTCATTTTTACTGCCATGATTTATTTTCCTCCTGAAAATTATAATCTACTTATATTAGTTTCTTATTCTCTGCAGTATTATCATCACAAAAGATGCTATTCGCATTTGATTGTATGGTATGGAAAATTAGGTTGTGATGATAATCCGCTTTTTTTCAAAACAATGTGTAAAGTGATTTTGCTTTACACTCACAGTTATCTACTATACACAATAATGATTCTATTGTCAAGTATTTTTCCTTGTCATTTTTAAAAATTTTATTTCTACTCTATTCTTTTATAAATTATAATAGGAAATTAAAAAATGGCATCTCAGTATCCTCTTTTACTATGTTTTAAATCCCCAGACTCTCTACCCATTCCTTTACCTCTTTATCATCTGCACCAGAACGAAACCGTTGTCCTTCCTGCCAATCGCCAGTTCCTGCTAAGTCTGCTAAAAGTTCTCCGCTTTCTCCTATCCCTGATGTAGCTGATGTGCAAAATGGAATCACTGTTTTTCCAGTAAAGTCATTTGCCTCTACAAAATCGTTCACTGGCCATGCGGCAATTGCCCACCAGATTGGGTATCCAATGAATACCGTATCATAAGACTCTCAATCGTCTACCTCTGTTGATACTAGTTCCACATCTCTTTCATCTTCATTCTCATATTCTCTGGATACACGGCTGTCCTCATCCGTCCAGTCCAGATCTTCATTACTATATGACTCTACTGGCTCTAGTTCAAATAAATCACCCTCTGTTGTTTCTGCGATTGTATTGGCAACTGCTTTTGTACTTCCTGTTGCTGAATAATAAACGATTAGCGTTTTTCCATTTTCTGCTCCAGTATCAGAAACTTCCTGTGTATTACTTTGAGCCTGCGTTGTACCATTGGTCTCCTTTTCCTGTACCATCTGTGTGCTTTCTTCCTCACTGTTATTCCTGCCAGAACCGCACCCAACAAGTAAGCTAATTGCTGCTGCACCGACTAAAATCATGGAAATTATTTTTTTCACTTTCATTTTTATCACTGCTCCTTTTCCTTGTATGAGACTGCCTTGTTTTCAACTTTTCTTTTATAAATTTAGTGTATCGAAAAAAAGTTCATTGGAGAAGTCTCCCTTTGTTATGCAGTGTAAACCCATAGGTAACTGCTTCTTTACTGTCGAAACAACCACCTCATAATCTCTTCATCATGAGCAAATTGTTTATTTTTGTTCCTCTACTGGTGGAACCATTTCGGCATACTGTTTCAATAGCTCTGGTGTACTCGTATAGTATCTCTTATTTTGATTTAAAGCCGCAATCTCTGCCATTTCTTCCTCTGTGATTGTAAAATCAAAGATAGAAAAGTTATCCCTAATATGTGCTGGATTTTTAGATCCTGGAATCACGATATTCCCTTCCTGAACGTGCCAGCGCAGGATAATCTGTGCGGAACTTTTTTTATACTTTTCTCCCAGTTTTGCAAATAAAGGCTCCTGAAGAAGTGTGGCATCCCCATGTCCTAGTGGATACCATGCCTGAATTATAATTCCCTCTCTATCCAAAAAGGCTTTGAGCTCTTTTTCTTGTGCGTAAGGATGCACTTCGGTCTGCAAAATTGTCGGTTTTACTTCACAAGTATTAAGAATTTCTTCCATCTGGTCCTTTGTAAAATTGGAAAGCCCAATCGCCCTCACTTTTCCTTCCTTATACGCTTTCTCCATCAGACAGTATCCTGCTAAATAGTTTCCAGCTGGTTGATGGATAAGCAGCAGATCGATATAGTCTGTATCCAACCTCTCCAGCGTTTTTTCCACTGCATCTTCCTGCTCATAAAAAGACGGCCACAGCTTCGTTTCAAGAAAGATATCTTCTCTTACAACACTGGATTTCTTCATAGCACGACCTACCGCTTTTTCATTTACATAAGCGTTTGCCGTATCAATTAGCCGATATCCTTCTTTTAGAGCAGCGAATACAGCAGCTTCCGCATCCTCTGGCTGTAAAAGAAAGGTTCCAATTCCTACCATAGGCATTTTTACTCCGTTGTTTAATGTTACATACTCCATAATCATTTCCTCCATTCTTATTCTTTTTCTTGTGTATCTATTATTCTTGTTCCTCCAAATACTTGAGACATTTCCATACTATCCAACTCTTTATCTAACGCTCTTACTTCTTCCTCTGTCAAAATTACATCTGACGCTTTCCCATTTTCTAGCATTCTTTCTAGTTTTCGCGTACCTGGTATCGGAACAATATAAGGCTTTTTACACATCATCCATGCTAAAGATATCTGTGCTGGAGTGGCATGTTTCTCTTCTGCCATTTTGTTCAGCAACGATAAAAGCTCACCATTTTTTTCCATTGCATCGGACTGAAACTGTGGCATCACACTTCTATAATCATAATTCTTGTCAAATACTGTATTTTTATCATATTGTGCAGAAAGAAAACCATTTGCTAGTGGTGAAAATGCCACATAGCCAATTCCAAGCTCTTCTAACGCTGGAAACAGCTTCTCATGCCATCTTGCCATCATAGAATAACGATTCTGAATCGCCGTTACTGGACAGACTTTATGGGCTCTGCGTATCATATCTTCCCCTGCCTCTGATAGTCCCCAATGCGTAATCTTTCCTTCCTGTATCAGTTCTGACATCACTCCTGCCACTTCCTCAATAGGCACATGTGGATCCGGCCGATGCTGATAATACAAGTCAATATGATCTGTCCTTAGTCTTTTTAACGATCCTTCTATGGATGCACGGATAACTTCTGGACGGGAATCTGGCACCAATGGTTTATTCACTTCAGAACTTAACATATCAAAATGAATCCCAAATTTTGTGGCAATCACGATCTGATTTCTATGGGATTTCAACGCCTCCCCTACCAGCTCTTCATTGATGTGTGGATTATCTGTTGTGCCATAAACCTCTGCCGTATCAAAAAATGTATATCCCATCTCTACCGCCTGCTGTATCAGCTGCACTGCCTCTTTTCGTTCCAAAGGTGTACCATAAGCATGACTCATTCCCATACATCCGAATCCCACAGCGGACACCTTCAGATCTTTTCCTAATGTTTTATATCTCATCTTTGCCTCCTAATCTTTTCAACGATGAAAAGCACACTTTGCCTTTTTATCGAATAAAATCCGTTCTCTGAAATTCTTCTTTTTTTGGCAGACCAAACTGCTCCTTTCCAAGTGCAATCGCTTTCATAAGGAACGACATATTTCTTGCTAATGTCCGCATTCCCTGTAACCCTTCTGCATCCTCTGCCGCTTCCCCTATCTCTCGTCCGTGGACACTATTCCAGTATTGTCCTGACGCTATTGGCATTCCACAAATTGTAAAATACTTATTCAATTCATCAAAAGTGGATGATAAACCTCCTCTTCTTGCCACAACTACGCTCGCTCCAACCTTCATAGTCTTGTCAAAAGGGGTGCTGAAAAACAACCGATCTAGGAACGATACGAGCGTACCATTTGCCGATGCATAATACACTGGACTGCCGATTACAATCCCATCAGCCTCTTGAAATTTCGGCGCGATTTCATTTACACAGTCATCAAATACACATTTCCCTTTTTGGGCACAAACACGACAGGCGATACATCCACGAATTGGCTTATTTCCGATATGGATAATTTCACTTTCCACCTGCTCTTGTTCAAAGATTTTTTCCATTTCCCTCAATGCAAGGTATGTATTTCCCTCCTTACGAGGACTTCCGTTAATCAATAATACTTTCATTTTCTCTTTCCTTTCTTTCTCAGTAACACTCTCTAAAAATTTGTAAAATTTCTTCATGGGTCATCTTCTTATAGCTTCCTAAAGCCAAGTTACAGGAATCCGCAATCTCTTTTAACGGTGTTTCCTTTGTTACTCCTAACTCTCTTAGTGTAGAAGGCAGCCCAATTTCTTTGATAAAATCTGCCAAAGCCTCTATACCTGCTTTTGCCAGTTCCTCTTCACTTTTTGTTTCCCTAGGAATCCGCCATACATTTTCTGCAAAACGGACGAATTTTGCTAATCCATTTTTATAAATATGGCGATAATAAACTGGATGCAGTACCGCCAAACCATAACCATGATTACAATTGATATACGCTCCTAGCTGATGTTCCATTTGATGGCATTCAAAGTCACATTTCTTGCCCAGTTTAATAATACGATTTTCTGCCATTGTGGATGCCCATAAAAGATTACTCCTAGCTGTGTAGTCTTCTGGATTTTGAATTGCAATTCGCAGATTATGAATAACACTTCTCATCAAAGCCTCAGAAATATCATCGGATACATTGTCTGTATCTGGCTCGCTAAAATACGTTTCCATGATATGGGATAAACTATCAAAACCTCCAGAAACCATCTGGTTCACAGGAACACTGTACGTATACACGGGATCGAGCAAAGCAAACTTTGGATTGCACTGAGGATAATCCCTTCCTGTTTTAATCTTTACTTTTTCATTGGTAATGACCGCTCCTCCATTACATTCACTGCCTGTACCTGCTACTGTGACAATGACTCCTAATGGCAGTGGTTCAAAATCGACAATTCCCGTTTTCACCCAGTAATTATCCCATATATCCTTTTTGCTAACTGCTGCCATAGAGACAGCTTTACAGCAATCCATAACCGAACCTCCACCGATTCCCAAAATCCAATCGGCCTTGTGTTCTTTGGCAAGTTTTGCCCCTTCTAATACCTTTTCATAAGTGGGATTTGCCATAATCCCATAAAACTCCACCATTTGTGCTCCTGCATGTTCAAGAATAGCAATTACTTCGTCATAAATGCCATTCTTTTTAATCGAACCACCCCCATAAGCTATCATTACTCGTTTTCCATATTTTTCTACAAAACAAGACAGATACTCTTTCACACAGCCTTTCCCAAAATATACCTTTGTCGCATTTTCAAAAATAAAATTGTTCATAGTCTCTCCTTTCGCAGATATCGGATAGAAAACATAAGGAACATAAATGTTCCCGCACGGCTCGTTGTCTTTCTTTAAACGATGAGAAGCACGCCTTGCGAACTTCTCACGTTTTTGACAGTCGCCTTATGGGAACATAAATGTTCCCGCACGGCTCGTTGTCTTTCTTTAAATTATAAAAAAAAAAAGACCTCATAAGAAGTCTCGTTTCGTTATGCAGTATAAACCTATTGGTTATGTCTCTTCCATCGCCTTTTGAACAGCAGACAACAACCGTCTTACTTTTAAAGAAGGTTCTGTAGAATACAGTAATCCAAAAGGGATTTCATAGGTCCATTCTACCGGAATAATTTTCATAAGCGGATGTACGCTTTCCCAATTTTTAATTGCCAACAGAATATCATTACTATTCTCACATCGATTAAAAATTTCTGTGTTATAAAAATCAAAATCTGTCACACGAATCTCTGGATGATTTTTCCATAGATCATCTCTTAAAATATCCACGTACTTACTCCATCCTCGTCGCATCATTAAGATATTTTGTCCATGGAGATCTTCTAGTGTAAGGCTTTCCTTCCCTGATAGCTCATGATGAAGAGATAATGCACAGCAAAAGGCTTCCTTTGACAACTCTATCCCATTACATTTTCTTAAATGCAACATGGTATCATCAAAGATTCCTGCGACCACATCAATATTTTGCCCAAGATTCGCCAGTATCTCCCTCGCATTTTCTGGAGTATTTTCAAAGGGAATTAGTTGAAACTTTAACTCTGGGCAATATTTTTGAATTTTCGGCCACAGGGTCATAAAAACCTGCGGTGGTGTCATAGGAGAAGCTCCTATACGAATGACTTCTTCCTTATTACTCATTGCACTTTCGGCTCGATTCAAAGATTCTTTACAATACTGAATCAAATATTTGGCATCTTGATACAGCGACTTCCCCGCTTCCGTCACAATAAGCCCTCTGTGTGTCCGCTCAAATAGTTGCAGATTCAAACTATCTTCCAAAGAATTAATCTGCTTAATAACTGCTGGGGAGGTAATGTATAATTTTTCCGATGCTTTGCTAAAACTTCCAGATTCCACAACGCAAATAAATGTCTCCAATTGGGGATTGTACATCATATAGGCATCTCTCCTTATATCACACATAAAATTTTCGGACAATGAAAACTTATTTCTATTATAGAATTCACTAACAAACACGTCAAGTTAATTCTAACTATCAAAGTTTCCGTTTTCATTGACCGATCATACTTTCATCTTACAAAAAAAACACGCTTTACCTTTTTGATAATATCCTATCATAAAAAGAATAAAGCGTGTTTGTACTTTTATCCAATCTGATAAACACTGCGTGCCTTTAAGCTTGTTGCATCCCCTTCTAAAATTTGAATCCTCTTTTGTCCTCCATTCATATCAAAGTAATTATCGGATAAAATGAGATCTTCCTTTTCATTTTGTATTTCTACACTTTTTGCATAGGCAGAAGCGGATACGATAATTGTATTTCCTTCTACAAAAAGTGTTATCTTTGGATCTTCATACTTGAAATATTTCGGATAAGAAAAAATAACCGTTCCTTCTGAAATCACACTGCCCTCTTCGATTGCCTCATAACTGACATATTCGGAAAATACATCAATTTGTTGCAGAAGGACTTTTGGCAACCAAGAACTAGAAAGTGGAGCAACAATAATTTCTTCCTCTTCCTCTCTTAAAATTTCCGCTTTTGCGTTTCTTAGTTGCCAACGAACAACCATCTTTTTTTCGAACAACGTTTCATTTGTCACATTTAATCGAATCGATTTTTCAAAAGAAAAATGCTGACGATTCATATTTGCCTCTTTTGTCAACCAACTTTCTTCTTCACAAGAAATCATAACAGGGGCAAAAAACCGTTTCGCATAATAATGAAGAGCTTTTAATCGTCCTGCGTAATCAATGGAAGACCATGATACTACTGGCCAACAATCATTTAACTGCCAATAGACCGCTCCCATACAACGTCCACGATTTCTTCTAAAATGTTCCACTCCATAGCGAATCGCATCCGCTTGTAATAATTGGGAGGCATAAATAATTGATTCAAAATCCGTTGGATAACGATACATCTGTTGCATATAATTCATGATCTTTCCATGAGCGCCATAATTTCTTTGATGTTTTTCCATAATATAAGAAAATAGATTCATATCTCTTTCATCATCAGTAAACATCTCTATCGTTTTTTTACTTGGCAATGCCTGAAATCCAAACTCAGAAGCATAACGGAAGAAAAATTTTCGATATTCCGAAAATGGACGTCCTCCATGCCATACTTTCCAATAATGAACATCTCCACGGTTTGGATCATTTGGATTGTCAAACGAGCCACCAGAAGAAGGACTTGCTGGCCAATAAAACGTATCTCTATCATATTTTTTTAGTACCTTTGGAATAATTCGTTCATACATAAAGAGATAGTCTCTTACTTCACTCGGCTTTGTCACCCAACATCTCTCATCCACAAACATTTCCATTTCATTATTACCGCACCAAAGTCCTAAGGAAGCATGATGACGAATTCTCTTAATATTATCGATAAATTCTTTCGTAATCTGTTCCTCGAATTGTTCTGTTAATTCATAAACCGAACAAGCAAACATAAAATCTTGCCATACGATCAATCCAAGTTCATCACATAAATCGAAAAACCAATCATCGGGATAATAGCCACCACCCCAGACGCGTATTACATTAAAATTAGCCCATTTACAGCGTTCTAACAATTTTCTTGTCTTTTCTTTATTAACACGACCTAATAGATGATCTTCTGGAATATAATCGGCTCCCATGGCAAAAATTGTATTTCCATTGACTTCATGGGCGAAACTTTCTCCCCATTCATCTTTTTCGATTTTCATCGTCATCGTTCGAAGTCCAATTCTCTTCTCCCAACAATCCAAACATTCTTCTTTATCGAACAATTTTACTTGTATCGTATAAAGAGGTTGTTCTCCAATCCCATTTGGTTGCCAGAGTCTTGGATTTTCTATCATCATTTTAGACGTATCAGAAGTAATAAGTTCCATCCCATCAGGATCTTTTATTGTCACTTTATAAGAAAACAGGGTTTCTTCGATTGGCACTTCTCTTCTCCAACAAGAGCTCCGAAAATCATTAATCCATGCTTCCATTTCTAACGAGACTTGATTCTTTTCATGAAATTGATGAATCGCAATATTATCCCACCGCGCTTTTTTAATACCCAGTAGCGAAACGGGACGAAAAATTCCTGCATCTGGAAGATGTGCTCCCCAATCCCAACCAAACATATAGTGAGCCTTTCGCAAATGCATAAAGCCTTCATACGTATCATCGTTTCCAATATTCCCATATTTCTTATAGGCATTTGCAATATAGACTAATGGCGAATGAAATAAAATACGAAGCGTATTTTCCTCTTTTCTTTTTATTACCTCTGTTACATCATATTCCCAAACACGGTGCATATTTTCTGCATGTCCAATCAAAACTCCGTTAAAAAAAATATCGGCCACTGTATCCAAGCCATCAAATCGCAATAGAATACGATCACAGTCTATCACTTGCTCTTCAATAGTAAAGGTAGTTTCATATTCATAGTCTTTTTCCATCCGCTTACAAACAGCATCTTCGTTATCTTTAAAATATGGATCAACCATCGCTCCATTCCTCAGTAAGTCAGTATAAACTGTCCCTGGTACAATAGCCGTTTGCCAAGAAATTTCCTCTACACATTTCATTTTCCAATTGGTATGTAAAAATTGCTGTTTCATTTTTTTTCCTATTCTCACTCTTTCGCTTTTGGATATTCTGTACAAAGGAGACGATATGGTGCTTCGTCTTCTTCAATTTCTGGGAACCTTCCAATTGGTTCATAAAAACGATTATCATTTTCATCATCATTACACATAGAAACTTCCCCAAGAAGAACAGGACCTGTTCCTTCTTCTAATGCAAAATCATGATACATATATTTATAAATTGTAATGCTTTCTCCTGGGCAAAGACGAATTTGTGTTCCTGCTGGCACTGTAAACTCTCTACCGTCACAGTTTACCGTCACATCGGTGTCCGCAAACTGCCCATCCTCTGTGGAATTATAGACACGAATTAACACATTTCCGCCACCTCGATTGATAATATCCTCCATCTTATGCCAGTGAAAATGCATTGGTGCTGATTGTCCTTCCTTAATATAAAGAAGTTTCTCAGCATATGTTTTTGTATATTTTTCAGGCATTTTTACGTTACCATTGCGAATAGTAATTAAAGAAAAACCAACTTCATCAAATCTTCCAAGCCCATAATCTGTAATGTCCCATCCTAACATATTGTCACGGACTTCATCATAGTCATGTCCTTTTTCTTTCCAATCCTCTGGTGTAAAGTTACAAAATGGTGGAAGTTTAAATCCACATTTTTCTGCCATCGCTTCCATTTCTTTTAATGCTCGATTAATTTCAGAACGTTTCATTTTCTTTTCTCCTATTCCAATCTAAGTTATTTTTTATTTCTTTTATTATAACAGCTTTTGAATCTCTTCCTTTACTTCTTCTAATTGTTGTTTTCCTTCTAAAATCTGTAAAACAAAATCCATTCTCTTTTTCTCAAATGGGGCAAGTGTTGGAACATCCTTTCGTTTTTCGTGATAAACTCTTCCATATACACTGGCGTTTGCTGGTTCAAGTCCAATGACATAATCTCCTGCTGCAATGGATTTCCATTCCATAAAATAAGGGAGATTTTCTTTTTGAAACTTTAATTTCAGTCCTAATTCTAATTTGTGGTTATAAATAACAACAAAAGTCTCTCCGCTTTCATTCATAGCAAGATCGTGTAAAAAAACAGACTCCTCTTCTCCTGCTTTTGGAATTTCCATTCTATTCCAAGTACCTTTATTTTTTTCTGATATCTCATCTCGTGGTATTACCTTTCTTGTTGGAAAAAACATCTCACAATCTTCTGTCAAAAAAGGATATCCCACATTAAAATGATAAAGTATCATACATGACTCTTCTCTAAAAGATTGGTTTTCGATTTCATTTTCGATCCAAATTTCTTTTTCCAAAAATTTACTCTTTATTGTTCGTCTCAGAACTAAATTTTCTCCAAACAATTCCGCTTCTCGCATTTCACCAGAAACAGAAAGAACATACCCTTCTTCACTCCAATAAGCATCGGTACAAAGATGTTCTGTCGGTGTTGTTCGAATTCTTCCGTGCATCGGATATTCTATTCCATCGATTTCACAAGGAGCACAAATATTTTCCATTCCACAAGTAAAAAGCATTCCACCCATAATACTTCTTTGTGCTTCTTGCTTATAAGTATCAAAATGATTTCTTCCCATTAGTCCAGGCTTGGATAAAAAATTGATGGAAATCCCCCGATAAGAAAGCTCACTTATATCTAAACATTTATCCGCCATAATTGTATAGGATAACGGTCCATTTTTCACTTCAATGGCTTTCATTTTACCAGCTCGACCTTCTTGATATTCAATCTGTCTTACATATGCCACTTGTTGCATATTTCCCACATAGCTTAATATTTCTTTTTTTTCCATACTATTTTCTACACTCTTTTTACGAAGGAACGCAAAACCCACATTATGCCAATTTTACGTTCCTAATCTTTTTGCTATTTAACTTTTATATTTCCTTTGCTTACTCTGCTTTTTGATTTGCTTTCCATTCATCGATCTGCTTTTGCATCTCTTTGATTACTTTATCAGAACCTGCTGCTTTCATTTTTTCTAATAACTTTGGAACGTAAACATCTGGATCAACACTACCAGTATTAATGGCTGCACCAAATTCATTTAAAATATTTTGGAACGTTGCAACTTCTGTAGCTACTGGTGTAATATCAAAGTTAAACCCAAAACTTGGTGCTGCCACTGCTTCATCATTAAATTCTTTGAACGTATTCCATTTATCAAGAGGCTCTGTATCAAGTACATATGTTTTAAACATATCGCCTTGTACATAGTAAGGAACAGAATATTTCTTCTGTGTATCCGCATTTAATTTTACTTTATAATCATAAATATAGTCTTTTCCTTCAAATTCTTTTTTCTCATCGTCTGTTACGGCAACTTTTTCCCAATGTTCCCCTTCAATACCATAGTTTAAAAGATTTCTTAAATATTCATCCGTATTGACAAGATTTAAAAATTTCATCGCTTCTTTTGGATGTTTTGAAGTTCTTGAAATAGCTGTCATCGCTCCACGAGCAGAAGAGTTTGTTACAACCGTATCCATAATTGGAGAAGCCACAACTTCATATCCAAGGTCTTTGCTCCAGATCTTCTCTGCATATGGCTGCCCATCCCCTTTGGATACGAAACGTTTGATGATGTTATCTGGTGTTACAGTAGCAGCGTCTTGATTAATATAGCCTGCTTTGTAATATTTGTGCATCGTTCTTAATGTATCCATCATTTTATCTGTTTCATATAAATTCTTTACAGTTAATGTCGTATCACCATATTCAATTCCAATTGGTTTTTGAATTAAATCCATGTAAGCGGGTGCACTAAAGTCTTTTGATAAATAAAGAGGTACAACATCTGGCTCTTTTTCTTTGATTAATTGTAAATATGGCTCTAAATCCTCTAAAGAATGAATGTCTTCATATGGAATATCGTATTTATCCACATATTCTTTTGTGAATACCCACATCGGCATACTACCAATTTCTTTTTGACTTGGTACGGCATAAATATTTCCATCGATTGTAGCTGCTTCCCAGAATTTTTTGTCAATGGACTCATACATCTCTTTGCCTTCTTCTTTTAACAAATCATTTAATGCTAAAAACGCTCCTTTTTGTGCATTCTGAGCGAAGTCATGAGCCCAAGAACAAGTATAAACTAAGTCAAACTCTTCTCCTGTATTGGTAGCAACAAGCATTTTACTATTATAATCACCAAATGAAATTTGTGTAATATCAATGGTCACTCCGATCTTATCTTTTGTATACTCATTGATCTTTTGTTCCACTTTCTCCATATCTTCTTGTGCATCACCAATTTGATACCATTTCAAGTTCACAACTTCTTTGCCATCAGCGTTAGTTTCCACTTTTTTTGTGCCACCACATCCTGCTAATACTCCCATAGTCATTACAGCTGCCATTCCAGCTGCCATTACTTTTTTCAATTTCATTTGTTTTTTCCTCCCAAATCTATTATTCTTTTACTGCACCAATCGTTAATCCATTAATAAAGTATCGTTGGAAAAACGGATAGGCAAATATAATTGGTAATGTTGAAATTACAACAATTGCCATCTTAATTGTTTCTTTTGGCATTGCATTTGCCATCTCTACACCAGTTACCCCCAAAGTCGCTTTATTGGCATTTAAAAATTCAATATTTTTTTCCAATCGCATGAGTAAATATTGGAGAGGCATTTTTGCTGGTTCATCAATATAAAGCATTGCTTGATACCAGTCATTCCAATAACCAAGTGTTGCAAATAGCCCAATCGTTGCAAGCCCTGGAAGGGACATTGGAATAACAACTTGTAAAAATAACCTCCACTCACTAGCTCCATCAATTTTGGCAGACTCTACAACTGCATCTGGAACACTCGTTTTAAAGAAAGTACGAAGAATAATAATATTATAAGAACCAAGAGCAAGTGGAAGTATCAATGCCCAAATAGAGTTTTTAAGATGAAGAATCTGAGTCATGACCATATAAGATGCAACAAGACCTCCATTAAATAACATTGGTACCATAGCTAATTTTGTGAAAAACTTGCGATATGCATAACTTTTTCTTGAAAGGGCATACGCATAAGTTCCTGTTAAGAATAAAGTAAGCAATGTGCCAACAATAGTTACAAAAATCGTGATTCCATAACTTTTTAAAATAGTAGATCCTCCACTAATTATGTACTGATAAGCATCAAGACTCCATTTTTTTGGAATAAAACTATATCCATAAGTCACTAACGATTGTTCATCCGTAAAAGAGATTAAAATAACGAAAATAAATGGAATGACACAAATAGCACCTAATAAAAAAAGAATGGCATTAAATAAAATGTTTGTCGGCTTTTTAATCTGATTATAAGGACAGGTACTTTCTTGCATTTCCTTTATCTTTTCTGCCTTTTTTGAGACTTTTTTATCAGCTTTCTCTTCTTTTGACATAAGAATCATCCCTCCTAAAATAAGGCACTTTCATTATCCAATTTTGATACAATTTTATTAGCCGTCATAATCAGAATAAATCCAACAACAGATTGGAATAATGCTCCTGCAGAACTCATTCCGATTTCTCCTAATGAAGTCAATGCTCGATAAATATAAGTATCAAGTACATTCGTAACATCATATAATGCACCAGAATCCATTGGTAACTGGAAGAATAACCCAAAGTCTGCACTAAAGATTCTTCCAACCGACATAATAAATAAAATAATAACAACTGGTTTTAAAAGCGGAATCGTAATGTATTTCATTTGCTGTATCTTTGATGCGCCGTCTAGAGTGGCCGCCTCATAATAGGTCTTATCGATGCCACAAATAGAAGCTAAATAAACAACTGCATTGTATCCGATTCCCTTCCACTGACTCATAAAGATTAAGAGAAATGGCCACCATGCTTTTTCTGAATACCAAGAAACTCCATCTTTTCCCATACTCTGTAAGGTCATATTGACAAGACCTCTTTCTGGATTTAAAAAAGCATAGAGACAATAACTAACAACAACCCAAGATAAAAAATAAGGTAAGAACATAGAGCTTTGATAGATTTTTGCCATCTTCTTATTACGCAACTCATTGAGCATCAATGCAATTATGATTGGCAACACAATTCCTAATATAATAAATAACACATTATATCCAACAGTATTTCGGAATACTTTCCACATATCTCCGCTAGAAAATAAGAATTTAAAGTTATCAAACCCTACCCAATCACTCTCCATAAAACTTTTAATGAATCCACCATCACTTAAGGTCAGTCGCTTAAAGGCCAATAAAATTCCCGGTAAAGGGAGATAAGCAAATAAAAGAAACCAAATCGCTCCTGGTAAACTAAGTAGTAATAGCTCTTTATTCGCTTTTAATCTCTTCCATCTTTCTTTCATCGACTGCTCCTCCTTTCTTTTTCTTTTTATGGAATAATCATAGCATGGATTCCTCTCGCCCTAAAAGTTCAAACATTATGGATTTACTATACTTTTTCTAGTCATATATTATTTTTACTATCTATTTTTATGCAAATCATACGAAGCTGTCTCATAATGCTTCATCTCTCTCATTGTATTAGGAGAAACTCCATAACATTGCTTAAACTTCCGATAAAAATAATTGGATTCCGCATAGCCTACGATTTTAGCAATCTCATTGATCTTTTTATCCGTATTTAAAATCAACTCCTTTGCCTTTTCATTTCGTAAACGGTTGACATAATTCACAAAACTACAACCAACTTCTTTTTGAAACAGTTGTCCCAAATAAGAGGCATTGATATGATATTTACTTGATAGACTTTTTAAATTTACATTTTGTGCAGGATCAGCTTTCATTTCATGGATAATCTTTTGAATCACTGGGGTATAACTTACTTTTTCTGGTGCAAGCTCCTCCATAATGCTAAATGCAACCGTTGTAAAATGTTGTTTCAATTGGTAAAGATCTTCTAATCGATGAAGTGTTTCCAAAAAATCTACAAAATCCAACTTCACATTTTGAATCTGAAATTCTTCCATCGTTTTTTGGAAAATAAGAGCCGTTTTTACCAGAACACGATAAATCCCATCAAGAGAACTATTACTTTCTTTCGCTGCATGAAAAAAGATTTTTTCTAAATAACGAACCATTGCTTCTTGCTCTCTTGATACAAGTATTTTTCTTATTTCTTCCTCATCAACTATGGATACCATATTGCCTTTTCTATTAAGATAGTTGATATCAACAGTAAATCCATATCCTTCTATCATTCGATATTTCTTTAATTTTTCTGCTGTTTCATATAGTTTTTTTAATGATTTTATTCCATGTTCAATCGAACTGACTGCAAAAAATGTGCTAATAGAGCAGTCGTTTTCTATTTGATTTTGGATTGTTTGGAAATATTCCACTTCTTTTTCCTGCTCATCAAAAACTCTCTTTATCGCTACGATTTCTCCATCTCCCTCATAATAAAAACGCACAGGGTCATGACGATACTTCTCTTTTACATAATGAAATAACTCACTTCCTTTTTCTTCTTTCCCTTCCCACGAAAATATACTTAGAATCAACGGAGCATTTAACCAGTTTATCAACTTCCACTGTTCTAGATTATGTTCCTCTAACTCCATTTTTCCTTTCAAGTACTGAAAAATACTTGTTTTATAATCCATTTTTTCCAATTTTTCTTTCGACCTTTTAATGGATTCTTGCATTTCTTCTTCATTAATTGGTTTTAATATGTAATCTTCTACATCTAACTGAATGGCTGTTTTTGCATAAGAAAACTCATCATATCCTGTCAAAATAATAAATCGTACCCGTTTATCTTGTTGTCGGATCTCTTTTAACAAATCAAGTCCCGTTTTTTCTGGCATAGAAATATCTGTAACGACTAAGTCTACGCTCTCTTTGTCCCATAATTGAAGTGCTTCCCCTCCATCGGAAGCACAGTGTACGACATAAAACCCCAATTCTTCCCACGGAATAATATTTTTAATCCCCTCACGAATTAACTCTTCATCCTCTGCAATTAATACTTTATACATTATTACTCTCTCCTTTTACCTATTTTTATTCCATTACTTCTCCACTCTTTTTGGAATTTTCATCGTTACCTTTACTCCATTTTCTATTCCTCTGCTCAAATAAATTCCATACTCTTCTCCAAATTCGATTTTTAATCGCATTTGAATATTACTCAGACCAATATACTCTTGATTTTGTTCCTTTAAACTTAACTCTTCATTTTTCTTTTCTAATTCCTCTTTGCTCATACCGCTCCCATTATCGATAATTTCAATTAAGATATTCTGAGGATTTTCTTCCTCTTCTTTTACTTCAACTAAAATATAGTTGTCCATATCCGTCGCTCGAATTCCATGGACAAAATAATTTTCAATAATCGGCTGAATGGAAAACTTTAAAATCGAATATTCCATTAATTCATCGGGACAAATTACATCAAATGAAAAACGATTGGGATGTCGAAATTTATAAAGTTCTAAATATTGTTTGCAAAGATAAAGTTCTTTTGCTATCGGTATAATCGGATTTTCTTTAATCTGACTTCGAAAGATAATTGCTAGTCCGTAGAGCATTTTTCCTACTTCTTTATCCTGATTGATCATAGCTTTCATTCGAATCGCTTCTAACGTATTGTATAGAAAATGAGGATTAATCTGATTTTGCATAGCTTCCATTTCCGCTTTCCTTTGTCCAAGCTCTGCTAAATAACTTTTATCAATATAAGTTTTTAATTCTTGGCACATAACATTTAGATTCACCCCAATGACATCTAATTCATCTTCCTGTTTTTTAATCGGAAGTCTTACGCTTAAATTTCCTTTCTTGATTTCCTCCATAGCATGGACAATGGAATTTAATCGGTTCGAAAGTCTCTTCATATAAAGATGCACAAACAATTCACCAATTACGATAAATCCAATTCCAAGACCAATCATTAACGTCCGTAAAGAGTAGGATAGTTTCTTTGCTTCTTTCTTTTGTACATAACAGATGACATTAAATCCTGCCGATGCCCCTCGTATTATTTGATACTTTTTATTATCAAAGCTTACATTTTCTTCTTGTAACTGGGATTGAAAAAAGATTCCCCCATCTTTTTCTACTAAAATTCCAATATTACTATCCCTTTCTTTCATTGCTTTTTTTATTCTACTATTATTATAAAAAAAATGAATTTCACCGATCGGTTTATTCTGATTATCTAAAAGAAACCGCTTTTCTATAAAAAACTCA
>UQVN01000015.1 GCA_900544525.1 uncultured Eubacteriales bacterium | reverse complement strand
AAATAAGAAACAGTAATAATAACTAATTATAATTCTAGCAAGAGAAAAGAAGATTGCCAGTAATGGGTTTGTGAAAAAGTGTGTGTTGGAAAACTTCATGACCAGTTATTAAATTTATAGGAAACATTGGTTTGCTAGGCAATTGAAAGGGGAATTACTTTGGAATTTAAAACATTTACAGTAGAAGATAGAGATTTATTTTTACCTTATTATGAACAAGTGGACGAGCGTTCTTGTGAGCTTACTTTTGCCAATACGGTATT
Source organism: uncultured Eubacteriales bacterium (assembly GCA_900544525.1). GTDB lineage: Bacteria > Bacillota > Clostridia > Lachnospirales > Lachnospiraceae > Scybalomonas. Next base: position 23,813 of record UQVN01000015.1, on the reverse strand, counting down.
ATGGGCACCTCATTATGGGGTTACTTATGCCATTGTCAATGACATGCTTGTCTATCGCTTAGAACGAGGTGCTTACACATATCCACTTGGAAAAGGAGACTTAAAAAAGACAATTGAACTTTTAATGGAGGAGTCAGAAAAACAAGGGATTGAGTTTTCCATGTGTTCCATTACACCAAGTCGTTTTGAACGATTAGAGGAATTATTTCCAGGAAAGTTTCAAGTGGAATACAATCGAGATTTAGCCGATTATGTTTATTTATCAGAAAAGCTTAGCACGTTAGCTGGAAAGAAATTACATGGAAAAAGAAATCATATTAATCGCTTTAAAGAAAACAATCCAGATTGGACTTATGAGCGAATGACAGAAGAGAATATTCCAGAATGTGTTGTAATGGCACAGGACTGGAGAAGAGAAAATGAATGTGATAGTGATCCAGAAAAATATGCAGAAATTTGTGTGACATTAAATTATTTAAAATATTTTAAACAGTTAGACTTATTTGGCGGTGTATTACGGGCTAATGGTAAGGTGATCGCTTTTACCATTGGAGAAAAAGTAACAGATGATACCCTCGTTGTGCATATCGAAAAAGCATATGCGGATATTCAGGGCGCTTATCCAATGATCAACCAACAGTTTGTTAGCGATTTTGGAAAAGAGTTTCTCTATATTAATCGAGAAGAAGACACAGGAAGTGAAGGGCTTCGTAAAGCAAAATTGTCTTATCGTCCAGAATTTTTAGTGGAAAAGGGAGATATTACTTTGCGTTAAATAGTTACGCAGCTCTCCTTTATCATAATGGGAAAACCTTCATAGAAAAAAGGATAAAAGATTTATAATTTATATTATAGAAAGAAAATGGGAAGAAAAAAGGCGGTGTAGCAATGAAAAAGCAAAAGAGAATTGCGTTAATCAACGATGTGACAGGATTTGGGAGATGTTCGACAGCAGTACAACTTCCGATTATTTCAGCCATGGGGGTACAGTGTTGTATTCTTCCTACAGCCATTCTCTCTGCGCATACCGGATATCCAACCTATTATTTCGATGATTATACAAGTCATATGAAAGAATATATGGATAATTGGAAAGAATTAGGAGTATCCTTTGATGGAATCACAACAGGATTTTTAGGTTCGGAACAGCAGATAGAGTTGGTACTTTCTTTTTTAGAGCAGTTTCAACAAGGAGATACAAAAGTGATTGTAGATCCTGTTATGGGAGATGATGGTGTTTTGTATGCGACTTACACGGAGAAAATGTGTAGGGAGATGAGACATTTAGTTCGTCATGCAGATGTTGTGACGCCAAATCTTACAGAGGCTTGCCGACTTTTAGAAATAGAGTATCCACACGTATTACCAACAGAAGAAGAATTAAAAAAAATTGCAGGAGGACTTTGTGATTTAGGTGCGAAAAAAGTAGTCATAACAGGATTGCAGTTTCATGATAACGTGGTAAACTATTACTATGAACGAAAGGGAAAAGAAGGACTCATTGGGAGTAAGAAAGTGGTAGAAAGCCGTCCAGGGACGGGAGATGTATTTAGCGCAATCATTACAGGAGCTGAAATGAAAGGGATTCCAATCGAGCGTTCTGTCTCCCTATCAGCAGATTTTATAAGAAAAGCCCTCGTTTATACGATGGAGTGTAATACGCCAAAAAATGATGGACTTTGTTTTGAATCCGTTCTTTGGGAACTAATGAAAGAAGTTCATCAGTGGAAATCATAGTCTTTAAGCTCGACTACATTTTAAAAAAAACTGTGGATTATGAGATGAAGAAATAAATTAGAAAAAAGGAAAGGAAGGATAGAAAAAACATGAATGAAGTTTTAAAAAGAGATCAGATGGAAGAAAAGTATACATGGAAAATGGAGGATATGTATGCAACAAATGAAGATTGGGAAAGGGATTATGAGTCTTCTTTTAAAGAAATGGACGAGTTAGCAAGTTATCAAGGAAAACTTTCTTCTTCTCCAGAAACATTAGCAGAGTTTTTAAATAAATATGCCAAGTTAGCAGAAAAAGTGGAAAAGATTTATGTCTATGCAAGTCAAAGATATCATCAAGATACTGGAAATAGTTTTTATCAAGATTTTGCAGACCGCGCTTCTAACGTAGAAAACCGTTTTGAAAGCAAAATTTCTTTCATGACACCAGAACTGCTTGCCATTGAAGAAGGAACATTAAAAGAATGGGCAGAGAAAGATTGTCTTACTTTTTATAAAAAATTTTTAGAAGAAGTAACAAGACAAAGAGCTCATGTGCTTTCAGGCGAATTAGAACAACTTCTTGCAGAGACAAGTGATATGGGAGGAGCACCTTCTGATATTTTCTCTATGTTTGATAATGCGGATATTCGTTTTGAAGATGTATTGGATGGAAATGGAAACAAACTTCCTTTGACACATGGACGTCTTCTTTCTTATCTTTCTAGTAGTGACCGTACACTTCGTAAAAACGCCTTTGTTAGCACTTATAACGCTTATTATGCTCATAAAAATACATTGGCTTCTATTTTCAAAGCAAATCTTAAAAAAGAATGGTTTTATGCAAAGGCGAGAAAATATGAAAGTTCTATGGCAATGAACTTAGATAATAATAATGTACCTGTTTTGGTGTATGATAATTTATTAGCTTCTGTTCATGATCATTTACCATTATTACATCGTTATATGAAAATCCGCAAAGAGAGATTAGGCGTTGATGAACTTCATATGTATGATATCTATACTTCTATGATTGAAGATATGGAAAAAGAGATCAGCTATGAAGAGGCAAAAGAAATGGTATATGAGGCGTTAGCTCCACTTGGAGAGGAATATCGTTCTCATTTAAAAGAAGGATTTGAAAATCGTTGGATTGATGTATTTGAAAATAAAGGAAAACGTTCTGGTGCTTATTCTTGGGGGTCTTATGGAATCCACCCATATGTGCTTTTAAATCATGAACCAAACTTAAAGTCCGCTTTTACATTAGCACATGAAATGGGACATGCAATGCATTCTTATTATTCTGATAAGGCACAGCCATTTTTATATGCAGGATATAAAATTTTCGTGGCAGAAGTGGCATCCACTTGTAATGAAGCTATTTTAATGGATTACCTATTAAAGAAAGCGGATTCAAAAGAAGAAAAAGACTATTTAGTTAACTATTTTATGGAAAAATTTAGAACTACTTTGTATCGTCAAGCGATGTTTGCTGAGTTTGAAAAAATTACTCATGAGATGGTTCAAAAAGGGCAGTCTTTAACAGCAGAAAATTTATGCAAGATTTATCATGATCTCAATGTGAAATACTATGGAGATGATGTAGTCGTTGACTCTGATATCGATATGGAATGGGCAAGAATTCCTCATTTCTATACACCATTTTATGTATATCAATATTCAACAGGTTATTCCGCAGCTATCGCAATTAGCAGAAAAATTTTATCAGGTGATGAAAAAGCAAAAGAAGGATACTTTAAATTTTTACAAGGTGGTTGTTCCATGGATCCAATTAGTCTCTTAAAATTGTGTGGTGTGGATATGTCAACAAGAGAACCGGTAGATAGTGCGTTAAAACTATTTGAAGAATTATTAGATCAGTTTGAAGGCAAATAAATTTAATAATAAAGAGCCTAAAATGTGGCAGAAGAATTATAAAAAATCACAAAAATTCGTTCTTTCAAAAAAAGTTGAATGGATTCCCTTGCATTGAAAAAAATTATACTATATAATCAAATCACTATAGGAGAATAGTTTGAAATGCATTAAGTTTGTAGAGAAGGACTCTATAAATAATAAAAAGTATAGATAAAAGAAGGATAAGAGCAATGAAAGAACATTTAGAATTTGAAGACAAGAAGACAGAAGACAAGGTGCTAGATGCCGCTCTTAGAATTGTAAAAGAAAAGACAATTAGCGGTACGAGAATGCACCTGATTGCAGAAGAAGCGAATATGGTTCAGTCAAATGTCCATTATTATTTTAAGACAAAAAATGATTTGATGATCGCTCTTCAGAAGAAAGTATTACGTCGTTGTATCGAACTGCGTAAAAAATTAAGTTTGAGTTGTGGAGATTCATTAGAGAGCCAGCTTGATACTTTTTTCAAACAAAAACTTGATTTTATTTTAGAAGAAAAAGAATATGACTTTGCAGAAATTGATTTTTGGATTCAAGGTAGAATTAATGAACCAATGCGTAAAGAATTTTGTAAATCTTTTGAAGGTTGGAGAGATGAAATCCGTGTATTGTTAGATAAATATGCGCCAGAGCTTTCGAAAGAAAAACGCCAATATATTCCATTTATGCTAGTTTCTATGTTAGAAGGCGGTTCTTTACAATATTTAATTGATGAAGGAAATTTTGATATTCATGCTTACTTTGACTTCTGTAAACAACAGGTGTTAAAAGCGGTTCATGAAGGATAAGAACAAAAAACTAGGCGTTATTTTATTAGGAGCTGGCAATAGTCAACGTTTTGGTGGAAGGAAGCAGTTCTTTAAAATTAATGGAGAAATGATGTATCTTTCCATAATGAAAAAATTAGCGTCGATTCCTAATACAGAGAAAGTATTGGTGACACAGTTTGAAGAAATGACAGAAGAGGCAAAACAGTATGGCTTTTTGCCAGTGATGAATAAAGAGCCAGAGCGAGGAATTTCAAGTTCTATTAAGCTTGGGATTCAGGCTCTTTATGAAAAAGAAGAACAGTTTTCTGGTATTTTATTCGCTGTCTGTGATCAGCCTTATGTATCATTGGAATCGTTAGAACGTTTAGTAAATGATTACTTGAATGAAGAAGAAAAAATTGCCTGTCTTTCTTATGAAGGAGAGATGGGAAATCCTGTTGTTTTTCATCCAGATTATAAAAAAGAATTACTCGCTCTTACAGGAGATGTAGGAGGAAAAAAAGTGGTGAAGCGTCATATGGAAGAAGTATTTTTAGTTGAAGTAAAACAAAAAAGAGAGCTTTTTGACATTGATGAAAAACAAGATGTAGAAAAAGGAAACGAGACCTTGTAAAAAAAGCTGTTGCAAAGCATAAGAATTATGTAGATGCAACAGCTTTTTTATGGTACGCGGAGGAAAATATGCATTGCTAAAAATAATTGAAAGTCGTGAAGAGTATGCAATGCCCACGTTATTTAGAGATAGGAAACTGCTAGCACAATAAATTGTGCATTAGAAAGGAAGAAAAGATGAAACTAATATCATGGAATGTCAATGGGCTACGTGCCTGTGTGACAAAGGGATTTTTAGATTATTTTAAAGAAGTGGATGCAGATATTTTCTGCATTCAAGAAAGCAAATTACAAGAAGGACAAATTGATCTTGAACTAGAAGGATATTATCAATATTGGAATTATGCTGAAAAGAAAGGATATTCAGGAACTGCTATTTTTACAAAACAAGAGCCATTATCTGTAAAACTTGGCATTGGAATCGAAGAACATGATCACGAAGGCCGTGTTATTACATTGGAGTTTGATTCCTTTTATATGGTAACCGTTTATACACCCAATTCCCAAAATGAGTTAAAACGTCTTACTTATCGTATGGAATGGGAAAGAGATTTTCGAAATTATTTAGTAGCACTTGATGAGAAAAAGCCTGTAATCGTATGTGGTGATATGAATGTGGCCCATCAAGAAATTGATTTAAAAAATCCAAAGACAAATAGAAAAAATGCGGGATTTACCGATGAAGAAAGAGAACAGTTTACAAAACTGTTAGAAGCAGGTTTTACGGATACATTCCGTTACTTCTATCCAACAGAAGAAGGAAAATATAGTTGGTGGTCTTATCGGTTTAAGGCGAGAGAGAAAAATGCTGGTTGGCGCATTGATTATTTTTGTGTATCCAATCGCTTACAAGAACAGCTAAAAGGTGCAGAAATCCATACAGAGATTTTGGGATCCGATCATTGCCCTGTGGCGTTAGAGATTGCTCTATAAAAGCACGGGAAAAAGAAGTAAAGGGAGCAAGTTGATGAATATTTTAACATTAGAAAAAGTATCAAAAGGGTTTGGAGATAAAACACTCTTTGAAGAAGTGACCTTTGGAATTCATGAAGGGGATAAAATTGGTATTATTGGTATCAATGGAACTGGAAAGTCCACTTTGTTGAAAATTATTGCGGGTGCAGAAGAGCCAGATGAAGGCAATGTGATTAAAGGGAATGGAATTCGTATTGGATATCTATCTCAAAATCCGAGTTTTAGGGAAGGAATCACCGTGCTTGACTATGTAGCAGGAGATAGTAAGCAACGGATGGAGGATTTAACAAGAGAGAGTACAGCTAAGACTATTCTTACAAAATTAGGAATTTTCGATTTTGAACAGAGTGTGGATGTGTTATCCGGTGGACAAAAAAAGAGAATTGCCCTCGCGAAAATTCTCGTGGATCCAGCAGAGATTCTTGTGCTTGATGAGCCAACCAACCATATTGATAATGAAATGGCGGATTGGTTAGAACAATATTTAAATCAATATAAAGGTGTATTAGTTATGGTAACTCACGATCGCTATTTCCTTGACCGAGTTACAAATAAAATTGTAGAAATCGATAATAAAACACTGTATTCTTATGAAGAAAATTATAGTGGATTTTTAAAACTCAAAGCGGAACGAGAAGAAATGGAACAGGCGTCTTATCGAAAGACACAAAGCATTTTAAAGACGGAACTGGCATGGATGATGCGAGGGGCGCGAGCTCGTTCTACAAAACAAAAGGCGAGAATTGAACGATTTGAAGAGTTAAAACAAGTAGAACGTCCAAAAGAAGACGGAAAGGTACAGCTTGACTCCGTCGGGACAAGACTTGGAAAGAAGACGATTGAGTTAAAAGATATTTGCAAACGCTATGGAGAAAAGACATTAATCGACCATTATAGCTATATTGTCCTTCGTGATGAAAGAATTGGTATTATTGGACCAAATGGCTGTGGAAAATCCACATTGATTAAAATTATCAATGGAATCGTAGCTCCAGATTCAGGAACCGTAGAAATTGGAGATACGATTAAAATCGGCTATTTTGCTCAGGAAAACCAATATATGGAAGAAGGACAAAGAGTTATCGATTATATTCGAAATGTAGCAGAATATATTGAAACATCAAAAGGAACGGCCTCCGCATCTCAAATGTTAGAACGGTTTTTATTCCCTCCTGCTATGCAGTACACTCCTGTGGAAAAACTTTCTGGAGGAGAAAAAAGACGTCTTTATTTATTGCGCGTATTGATGGAAGCGCCAAACGTATTAATTCTTGATGAGCCTACCAATGATTTGGATATTGCAACACTTACAATTTTAGAAGATTATTTGGATAGTTTTTCAGGGATTGTGATTACCGTATCCCATGATCGTTACTTCCTAGATCGGGTGGTAAATCGTATTTTTTCTTTTGAAGGAAATGGTGTAATCCGTCAATACGAAGGGGGATTTTCTGATTACTTACAAAAGAAAAAAGCAAATGAACGAGAAGCCCTTTCTTTTAAAAGGAATGAAAAGAGTGTGGATAGCACAGAAAAAAAGGAATGGCAAAAACCAAAACAACAAAAATTAAAATTTTCTTATAACGAACAAAGAGAATATGATACCATTGATGAAGAGATCGCTAAGTTAGAAGAGAACATTGAAAAACTAGAAGAAGAAATTGCCAAAAATGCAAATCATTACACAAAGTTACAACAATTAATGGAAGAAAAAGAACAGGCAGAACAGGCATTAGAAGAAAAAATGGAACGTTGGGTTTATTTAAATGATCTGGCAGAAAAAATTGAAGAACAAAAACAGCAAATAAAAAGACGATGAAAAGCAGCGTGTACTTTTCATCGTCGAGGTTTCATAGAAAAAGAGAGTTTTAAAATTTGGTTCTTTAAATATTTTTTACAATTTTGTCATAGAGATTGAGTGTGCAGTGTTCGCTCTGTGTAAAGTGTGCACAGTTTAAACAGCTCTTACAGGAAGGATCACAAGCACAGTTTGTAGCACCTACAGGTTTTAATTCATATTCACTACAGTTTTTTGCAACGTTTTCATAAATTTCTTTACTTGCTCTCATAATAAGCTCCTTTCAAATACAGTGATTTGTTACTTTTTTAGTATGAGCAAAGAAAAAACAATTTATACATTTATTCTTTCAAAGAAAGAGAAGTAAGTTAAGAAGAATAGTTTTTGTTTGACTAATGGAAAAACTTGAATTATAATGGAAACTATGTTAATAATCATAATAGGCTTACTATGTGATAAAACTAGAAAGGCGGAAATTTAAAATGATTAAGAGTATGACTGGATTTGGTAGAAGTGAAATGGCAACCGAAACTCAAAAAGTGATTGTAGAAATAAAGTCAGTCAATCATCGATATTGTGATTTGAATATTAAAATGCCAAAGAAATTGAGCTTCTTTGAATCCAATATTCGAACTCTTTTAAAAGAATACATTCAAAGAGGAAAGGTTGATATTTATATTAGTTATGAAGATTATACCGAGGCAAAAGAATGTGTTCGTTATAGAAAAGAAATTGCAAAAGAATATTTTTCTTATCTTAACCAGATGGAAAAAGATTTTGGCATTGAAAATGATGTGACTGTGTCAAAACTTTCTCGTTATCCAGATGTACTTGTTTTAGAAGAACAGCCTGTAGATGAGGGAGAACTTTGGAAGACATTAGAAGAGCCAATTCGTGAAGCTGCTCTTCGTTTTGTACAATCCCGTGCAAAGGAAGGCGAGAATTTACAAATGGATCTCATAGAGAAATTAGATGGTATGCTTCAATTAGTGGATACGATCGAAGAACGTTCTCCGAAATTAGTAGAAGAATATCGCCAAAAGTTAGAAGCAAAAGTAAAAGAATTGTTGGAAAATACTTCCATTGATGAAAGTAGAATTGCTACAGAAGTGACGATTTATGCGGACAAAATTTGTGTGGATGAAGAGATTGTGCGTTTAAAAAGTCATATTGCTAGCACAAAGGATACGATTTTAGCAGGTGGAAGTATTGGACGAAAATTGGACTTTATTGCACAGGAGATGAATCGTGAAGCGAATACCATTTTGTCAAAAGCCAATGATATCACGATTTCAAACCATGCGATTGAACTAAAGACAGAGATTGAAAAAGTGAGAGAACAAATACAAAATATTGAATAGATAGGGAAGAATCAGATGAGCGTGAATAAACTAATCAATGTCGGATATGGAAATATGGTTAACGTAGATAAAGTTGTTGCGGTCATCAGCCCAGACGCAGCACCAATTAAGCGATTGGTGCAAAATGCAAAAGATGAAGGAAGAGCCATTGATGCAACTTGTGGTCGAAGGACAAGAGCTGTGATTGTAACAGATAGCAATCAGCTTGTTTTATCCGCTCTTATGCCAGAGACAATTGCAAATCGCTATCAGCAAAAAGAGAACTTTGAATGGAAAGGTGAAGAAGATGAAGCATAGAGGAACATTAATTGTTTTGTCAGGCTTTTCAGGTGCTGGAAAGGGAACCGTTGTAAAAGAACTTGTAAAAAAATATCAGTATCGCATCTCTACTTCTTGGACTACAAGAGCTCCAAGAACAGGAGAAGTAGATGGAAGAGAATATCACTTCCGTACGACAAAAGAATTTCAAGAATTAATTGAAAAAAATGGATTTATTGAATGGGCACAATATGTAGAAAATTACTATGGTACCCCAAGGGCCTTTGTAGAAGAGGAATTAGAAAAAGGAAATAACGTTATTTTAGAAATTGAAGTACAAGGTGCCTTAAATATTAAAGCGCAATATCCAAATGCTTTGTTGCTCTTTATTACAACAAAAGATGCAAAGACATTAGAACAGCGTCTTATAGGTAGAGGAACAGAAGATATGGACACGATTAAAAAACGTTTAAATCGTGCCAAAGAAGAAGCAAAAGATATTGAAAAATATGAGTATATTATTGTCAATGACGATTTGGAGGAATGTGTAGAGCAGATCCACCAGATTGTTTTAAGTGAAAACTGTCGAATGAGCAATCAGACAGATTTCGTTCATAAAATGCAAGAAGATTTAGCAAGTTTATAATTGCGCAAAGAGACGAAGGGAGATAATAGCATGATTCATCCATCTTATACAGAATTAATGGAAGTTGTAAACAGTGAGGTAGAGCCAGGAGAACACCCAGTAGCACAAAGCCGTTACTCCATTGTGCTTGCAACCGCTAAGCGCGCCAGACAATTAATTGCTGGAAATGAACCTTTTGTAAAAGATCATGGACAGAAACCACTTTCTATTGCTGTAGAAGAATTATACAACAGCAAGATTAAAATTGTTGGAGATGATGAGGAACAACAACAGGAAGAACAATAATGAGTATGAAAGCTGTCGCAAATAAAAAAATGCGACAGCTTTTGCTTTTGCACAAAGCGTGTTTCTCGTCGTTGTAACGGTTAGGGGAAAGGAAGTGAAACAGTGGATCAATATGCAGATATTATTATTAACATTACCCATGAAGCGGTGGATCGGGTATTTCAATATCGAATTCCAGAAGAATTAGAAGACAAAGTGCATATTGGGAGCCAAGTAAGAGTACCCTTTGGAAAAGGAAATCATATCCAAATGGGGTATGTAGTAAATCGAACGGGAACTCCTAATTTTGATATTACAAAAATAAAAAATATTACTTCCGTAGAGGAAAAAAGCGTTTTAGTAGAGTCAAAGTTAATTGCCCTTGCTTGGTGGATGAAGGAACAATATGGCTCTACGATGATACAGGCGTTAAAAACTGTTCTTCCTGTGAAGGATAAAATTGAAAGAAAAGAAGAAAGGAATATTCATCTTCTTTTAACGAAAGAAGAGGGGAAAGAAAAATTAACCTTTTATCTTGCCAAACACTATACAGCAAAGGCTAGATTGTTATCCGCTTTGTTAGAGAAAAACACATTTTCTTATCAAGTGGCTACAAAACAGTTAAAAGTCAGTAAATCGGTTATCCTATCATTAGAGGAAGAAGGGGTTTTGAGCGTTTCCACAAAGCAAGTGAATCGAAATCCTGTCTTTTGTAAAGAGGAGGTACAAACAAAAGTAACCCTTAGAAAAGAACAGCAAGTTATTGTAGATGCTTTTCGTGATGATTATGAAAAGGAGCAATATAAGACCTATTTAGTTCATGGGGTCACAGGAAGCGGTAAGACAGAAGTTTATATGGAGTTGATTCAGCAAGTATTAGAAAAAGGAAAACAGGCCATTGTATTAATTCCAGAAATTTCATTGACTTATCAGACGGTAAGGAGATTTATGAAGCGCTTTGGAAATCAAGTGACTATTTTGAACTCTAGAATGTCAAAAGGCGAACGCTATGATCAGTTTTTGAGAGCAAAAAATGGAGAGATTTCTATTGTCATTGGGCCTCGTTCTGCTTTATTTATGCCTTTTCCTCGATTAGGACTTATTATTATTGATGAAGAGCATGAAATGAGTTATAAAAGTGAAGGAGTTCCCAAATATCATGCAAGAGAAACTGCCATTCAAAGGGCGAAGATGGAAGGGGCAAGTGTTGTCTTAGGCTCTGCCACCCCATCTTTAGAATCGTATACGAAGGCAAAACTTGGAGAGTTTACTCTTTTTACTATGAAGGAGAGAGCAAAATCAAATGCGCTTCCAACGGTTCAAGTGGTGGATTTAAGGAAAGAGTTAACAGAAGGAAATCGCAGTATGTTTAGCCGTACTTTAAAACAGCTAATCGAAGATCGACTGGAAAAAAATGAGCAGATTATGCTATTTTTAAATCGACGAGGGTATGCAAATTTTGTGTCCTGTCGGCAATGTGGCTATGTAGTCACATGTCCTCACTGTGATGTTTCTATGACCTATCATAAAAATGGAAGTTTACGCTGTCATTATTGTGGATTTGAAAGACAGACACCAAAAATTTGTCCACAATGTAGCAGTAAATATATTGCCTCCTTTGGCACGGGAACACAAAAGGTGGAGGAGGCGGTAAAAAGAGAATTTCCAAATAGCCGTGTTCTTCGCATGGATATGGATACTACAAGAGGGAAAGAAGGGTTTGATAAAATCTTAGATTCTTTTTCAAAAGGAGAGGCAAATATTTTGATTGGAACCCAGATGATCGTAAAAGGACACGATTTTCCCAAAGTGACGTTAGTTGGAATTATAGCAGCCGATCTCTCGCTTCATAGTAGCGACTATCGAGCAGGAGAGCGAACGTTTCAACTTTTGACTCAGGCGGCAGGGAGAGCAGGGCGAGATAAGTTAGCAGGAGACGTTGTCATTCAAACTTATAGTCCTCATCATTATAGTATTGTGACAGCAAGTATGCAAAATTACGAGGCGTTTTATGAGCAAGAAATGGCGTATCGAAGGATTATGAAATATCCTCCAATTTATCAAATGCTAACGATTTTTATTGCCTCGAAAGAACAAAAAAAAGCAGTGGAGGCTTCCCTTGCTTTATTAGAAGCTATGAAACAATGGGATGAAGAAGGTAAATTATTATTGATTGGTCCAAGTGAGGCTTCGTTTTCAAAACTGCAAGATGTCTATCGTCGTGTTTTTTATATCAAGGATTTAGACTATGAAATGTTAGTAAAAAGTAAGAATTTCTTAGAAGGATATATAGAATATTCTGCTATTTTTAAAGAAGTGCAAGTGCAGTTTGATTTTAACGCCATGACCGTATACTAAAAAGAGGGAACGTAAGAAAATCATAACATAGCATAATAGCTCGAAATATAGTATAATAAAAAAGATAATCTGCAAATAGCAGAAAAATATAATAACTTATGAAAATAATAATTGAAAAATAAAGGAGTAAAAAAGAAATGGCAATTAGACAAATTCGCTATGAAGGCGATGAAGTATTAAGAAAAAAAAGTAAGGAAGTAAAAGAAGTAACTGAGAAAACATTGGAATTAATCGATGATATGTTTGATACGATGTATGAAAACTATGGAGTAGGACTTGCGGCTCCTCAGATTGGAATTTTGAAAAGAATCGTAGTCATTGATGTAACAGGAGAGGATCCAATTGTTCTTATCAATCCAAAAATTGTAGAACGCTCTGGTTCTCAAACAGGAGAAGAAGGATGTTTAAGTCTTCCAGGAAAATCAGCTGTGGTAACTCGTCCAAATTATGTAAAATGTGAAGCATTTGATGAAGAAATGAATCCAATTGTGATTGAAGGAGAAGAATTATTAGCAAGAGCCATTTGTCATGAAGTGGATCATTTAGATGGTGTGCTATACCGCGATGTTGCAGATGGTCCTGTTCATGACGTCGATCAGGAATAGGAGAAAAATATACCTTATTCTTAGGCAAGATTGTGTTTTATAAAGGCAGTTGCTTTTGAATGGGAGAAAGTAGAAAGAGAAGAAAGGAGATTGCCATGAGAGTTGTATTTATGGGAACACCAGAGTTTGCAGTTCCAACGTTACAGACATTAATTGACAATCATGAAGTAGTAGGCGTTGTAACACAGCCAGATAAGAGAAAAGGAAGAGGAAAGGCAATGCAATTCCCTCCTGTAAAAGAAAAAGCATTAGAATATGAGATTCCAGTCTATCAGCCAGTAAAAGTGCGAAATGATGAGGAATTTTTTCATACATTAGAACAATTAAATCCAGATATTATTGTAGTGGCAGCTTTTGGACAGATTTTACCAGAGAGCATTTTAAATTTACCAAAGTATGGTTGCATTAATGTTCATGCTTCTTTATTGCCAAAATACCGTGGTGCAGGTCCTATTCAGTGGGCGGTTATTAATGGAGAAAAAGAAAGTGGAATCACAATTATGTATATGGAAAAAGGACTGGATACTGGCGATATGTTAAAGAAAGTCGTTGTTCCATTAGAAGAAAAGGAAACAGGAGAAAGCCTGCATGATAAACTAAGCGTAGCTGGCAATAAAATTTTATTAGAAGCTATGAAAGAAATTGAAGAAGGAACAATACGTCCAGAGAAACAAGAGGATGCACTTAGCACCTATGCCCCAATGCTTGATAAAGCAATGGGAGAGATTGACTGGAAAAAAGATGCGGTTTCTTTAGAACGCTTAATTCGTGGTCTTTATCCATGGCCAAGTGCTTATACTCATCTTGGAACAAAGACGCTGAAAGTATTTTCTGCGGATATTGTGGATAAAACAACGGATCAGATGGCAGGAACGATTGTGGAAGTAACAAAAGATGCAATCATCGTTCAGACAGGAACGACTTGTCTTGCATTAAAAGAAGTGCAATTAGAAGGCAAAAAAAGAATGGAAGTAAAAGCCTTTTTACTTGGATATGAAGTAAAAGAAGGCACAATGCTTCAAAAAGAAAGTTAAGAGGAAATTATGGCAGGACAGACAAACGAAAGAGAAGTTATTTTAGATATTCTTTTGATGATTGATAAAGAAGGGACCTATAGTCATATTGCGATTTCTGAAACGCTTAGAAAATATCAGTTTTTAGATAAACAAGTTCGAGCTTTTATCACAAAAGTGGTAGAAGGAACATTAGAATATCAGCTTCGCCTTGATTATATATTAGATCAGTTTTCAAAAACAAAAATGAAGAAGTGCAAACCTGTCATTCGGAATTTATTAAGAATGGGAGCGTATCAGATTTGTTTTTTAGATCAAGTTCCAGATTCTGCTGTTTGCAATGAAGCGGTAAAATTAGCAAAGAAGAGAGGGTTTGTTGCTCTTTCTGGTTTTGTAAATGGCGTCCTTAGAAATTTAGCTCGAAAAAAAGAGGAGATTGTATACCCAAAAGAAGAATCGGATCCGATCTTATTTTTGTCCATTTATTACTCTACACCAGAGTGGATTGTAAAATCTTTTTTAAACGATTATGGATATGAGCAGACAAAGCAAATGTTGGAAGCATTTTTTAAAGAAAATAAAACGACCATTCGCTGTCATACTTCAAAAATATCCAAAGAGGAATTAAAGAGTTGTTTAGAGGCAGAAGGCGTTACTGTAGAGCCTTGTAACTATGTTAAGGAAGCTTTTTTCATTAGCGATTATAACTATATGCAACGATTAAAAGCCTTTAAAGAAGGTCTATTTCAAGTGCAAGATCAAAGTTCTATGCTAGTCGTAAAAGCAGCAGCTCCAAAAGAAGGCGATCGTGTGATTGACGTATGCGCAGCTCCTGGTGGAAAGAGTTTTCACTGTGCAGAAGAGTTAAATGGCACAGGTCTTGTAATCGCAAGAGATGTTACCGATTATAAAGTGAGTTTAATGGAAGAAAACTTACAAAGAACTGGTTATCAAAACATGCGAATGGAACGACAAGACGCAAGAGAATTGGTACAAGAGGATGTGAAAACAGCGGATATCGTCATCGCTGATTTGCCTTGTTCAGGACTTGGAATTTTAGGAAAGAAAAATGATATTAAGTATAAAGTGACAAGAGAACAGCAAAAACAGCTTGTTTCTTTGCAAAGAGAAATTTTGTCAACGGTTTGGCAATATGTAAAAGTTGGTGGAACCTTTGTTTATAGCACTTGCACCATTAACAAAGAAGAAAATGAAGAAAATCGTCAATGGATTTTAGACAATTTACCAATGGAAGCGGTAAGTCTTGATACGGTATTGCCAAAAGAATTGCACAATGAAACGACAAAAGAAGGATATCTACAGCTCCTTCCAGGAAAACATGACTGTGATGGCTTTTTTATAGCAAAGTTTAGACGTGTTCAATAGAGAGGAAGTAAAATGGAACAGATGTTACAGTATGATTTAAAATCTTTGACAAAAAAAGAGTTAGAGGATTTCATAGAACAGCTCGGGGAGAAGAAGTTTCGTGCAGGACAAATTTATAATTGGATGCATCAAAAACTTGTGCGAGATTTGGATGAGATGAGCAATGTACCAAAGAAATTAAAAGAGCAAATAAAAGAAGCTGGTTGGTATCCAGTAAGAGAGCTGGATCGCCTTGTATCACAGATTGATGGAACGAGCAAATTCATTTTTGCCCTTCATGATGGAAGCGTTATTGAGAGTGTTTTAATGAAATATAAACATGGAAATTCTGTTTGTATTTCTTCTCAAGTAGGATGCCGTATGGGATGTCGTTTTTGTGCGTCTACATTAGATGGATTATCAAGAAATTTAATGCCTTCAGAAATGCTTGATCAAATCTATTATATTCAAAGAGCAACTGGGGAAAGAGTTTCGAATATTGTTATTATGGGAACCGGAGAACCGTTTGATAATTTTGATAATGTAATGAGATTTTTAGATCTAATTACTTCAGAAGATGGATTAAATTTAAGCCAAAGAAGTATCACCATATCAACTTGTGGACTGGTACCAAAAATTCATCAATTTGCAGATCGAAAAATGCAATGTAACTTGGCTATTTCCTTACATTCTCCAAACGATGAGATGAGAAAGGAACTGATGCCAATTGCAAATTCTTATACAATCGATGAAATCTTAGAGGCGTGTGAATACTTCTTTAAACAGACTGGAAGAAGAATAACATTTGAGTATAGTTTAGTGGCAGGTGTGAATGATAAGCCAGAACATGCCAAAATGTTGATTAAGCGTTTACGACATTTAAATTGTCATGTAAATTTAATTCCAGTCAATCCGATTAAGGAAAGAGACTATAAACAATCGACAATGGATTCCATTCAAGAGTTTAAGAATCTCCTTGAAAAAAATCACATAAATGTTACTATTAGAAGGGAAATGGGCCGTGATATTCAAGCGGCTTGTGGACAGTTAAGAAGAAAATATACAAACGCAACCCAAACAGAATAGAACATAATACGTGAGAAACTTGTAAACGTATTTCTCATCATTTTTGGGAGAAAAGAACGAACAGGAGGAAGAGCATGAGATCATATGGGATTACGGACATTGGACGTAATAGAAACATGAATCAGGATTTTATTTTTTATTCTGATGAACCAGTTGGAATGTTTCCCAATTTGTACATCGTAGCGGATGGTATGGGTGGACATAAAGCTGGAGATTATGCATCATCTTTTTCCGTGGAACGTTTTGTACAATTCGTAAGGGAAAAGACAGACAGTCATTTAGTTCTTGTTATGCGACAAGCAATCGAAGCGGTAAACGAAGAGTTGCTTGAAAAATCAGAAAGCAATGACGATTATAAGGGAATGGGAACGACATTTGTAGCAGCTGTTATCGAAGATAATACCATGTATGTTATGAATATTGGCGACAGCAGACTTTATGTAGCAGGTAATAAACTAAAGCAGATTACAATGGACCATTCCCTTGTAGAAGAAATGATAAGAAGCGGTGGGTTAAATCGTGATGAGGCGAGAAACCATCCTGTGAAAAATGTGATTACCCGTGCCGTCGGGGCGCAAAAAACGATAATGCCAGATTTTTTTGAAGTATCATTATATCAAAAGGAGCATATATTGTTATGTTCCGATGGGCTTACCAATATGGTGGATGATGATGAAATTATGGAAATTATCGAAGAAAAAAAAGAAGTAGAACCGATTGTACATAAGCTCATTGAGCGTGCAAATTTTTATGGCGGAAGAGATAATATCAGCGCCATTGTGGTTATGCAAGATTGAAACGAGGTGAAGATATGTTAAAACCAGGAGACATCATAGGGAATCGCTATGAGATTTTGCAGCTACTTGGTTCAGGCGGAATGGCGTATGTGTATAAAGCGAAATGTCATAAACTGAATCGTTTTGTAGCAATAAAAGTTTTAAAACCAGAATATAGCAATGATGCAGTATTTTTACAAAAATTCCAAGTAGAAGCCCAAGCAGCTGCGGCTTTGACTCATCAAAATATTGTGAGCGTGTATGATGTTGGAGAAAGTGATGGACTTTTTTATATTGTAATGGAGTTTGTAGATGGTATCACTTTAAAACAACATATTATGGAAAGAGGAAGACTTTTTCCAAAAGAGGCAGTAGATATTGCGAATCAAATTGCATTTGGGATCCAAGCAGCACATGGACGTCATACAATCCATCGTGATATCAAGCCTCAAAATATTTTAGTTGGGAGAAATGGAATTGTAAAAGTAACAGACTTTGGAATTGCAAGAGCAGCATCTGCCAATACAATTACATCAACAGATGTGGTAGGTTCTGTTCATTATATTTCTCCTGAACAAGCAAGAGGAGGCTATTCCGATGAGAGAAGTGATATTTATTCTCTCGGAGTAACTATGTACGAAATGGTGACAGGAAGAGTTCCATTTGGTGGAGATAATAATGTCACGATTGCTCTTGCTCATATTCAAAAAGAAGCAATACCTGTTACAAGTTATTATGAAGACATTCCAAAGAGCTTAGAAAAAATAATAGCAAAGGCGATGCAGAAAAAGCCAGAACGTCGCTATCAGACCATTCAAGAATTAATTCTTGATTTAAAGAGAGTGTTTACAGAGCCAAATGGTGATTATGTACAAATGACGCCTGTATTCAATGATTCTCCAACAATTATGATGTCAGAAGAAGAGCGAAATAAAATTAAAGCTGGCGTGCAAAAAGAGGAGCAACTTGAAGTTTTCCCAGTGGATTCACATGTAGAGCAAAAAGAGGCTGTTCCTGATAAAAAAGAAGAACCTCCGAAAAAAGAGGCACAAAAGATGGTTCAAAATATAGAAGAGGAAGAGCCGTATGAAGAAGATGACTACGAAGAAGAATATGAGGAAGAACAAGGGAAAAGATTTTTAGGAAGAAAGTTTTCAAAAAGAAGAGATTACGAGGAAGAAGAGGATGAGGAAGAAGAATTAGAAGGTGCCGATGAAGAAAGTGGCATGGATCCAAAACTTGAAAAACTTGTATTTGTTCTTGGAATTGCGGCGGCTGTATTAGTTGCTTTATTTGTTGTTTTTATGATAGGGAAAGCATTGAATTTATTTGGCAGTGATGGAGGCAAACAGCCATCTATCACAACAGAATCAACCATTTCTTCAGAAACTACAACGGAAGATGAAGTCGTATCCATGATTAAAATCGTTGGTATGGATGCAAAAGAAGCACAGAGTCGATTAGCAGATTTAGGACTTTCTTTTGGAAAATTAGAATATGAAAAATCCGATGAATATGATAAAGATCAGATTATAAAACAGAGCGTAGCAGAAGGCGAAGAAGTCACTGTTGGAACACAGATCGATATCGTAATTAGTGAAGGGGCAGAAGCCACAACCGAAGCCACCACAGAGGCCACTACAGAAGAGGATTTAACAGAAGTTCCAGACTTTTACGGGGATACAAAAAGTGATGCTGAGTATGAGGCAAAACAATATGGCATAAAAATTATATTTAAATCTGCTTATAGCACTGAGCAGGATAAAGGTTGTGTCTTTGAGCAGAGTATTCCTGCCAATACAGAAGTGAAAAAAGGAACCGTTGTAACGGTAACATTAAGTCTTGGAGCAGAAGAGACGAAACCAAAAGTTCCAGATTTTACTGGTGGTTCCGTATCCAATGCACAAAGTCTTGCCAATAGTTTAGGATTAGTTTTAAATGTAAAAGAACAATATAATAGTGAGGTTTCAGAAGGAACGGTATACGATCAAGCAACTCCAGAAGGAACAGAAGTAGAAAAAGGAACAATTATTACGATTTATGTTAGTAAAGGTTCTGAACCAGTGACCGTATATCAAGGCTCTATCACTCTTTCACAAGGGGCGAATCCATTTACAGAAGGAGAAAATGAAAGTGGTTATGTGAAAGTAATCGCTGATCAAGATGGAGAAGAAAAAGTGATTTTTGAAGGAACTTTAACGTATAAAGATTTTCCAAAGACAATTACATTTACAAGCTACAGCAATAAGTCTGCGCATATTTATATGCTCGTAGATGGTGAACAAGTTCCAGGTGACTGGGTTGTGGCTATGGAATAGGAGTATTGAATGAAAGGAAAAATTGTTAAAGGAATTGCTGGATTTTATTATGTACACGTTGTAGATTATGGGCTTTATGAATGTAAGGCAAAAGGAATTTTTCGAAAGAGGAAAATAAAGCCTCTCATTGGAGATAATGTCCAAATTGACGTTATCGATGAAAAAGAGAAAACAGGAAATATCGTTGAAATTTTACCAAGAGAAAATGAATTAATTCGACCGGCAGTATCAAATATTGATCAAGCTATGGTAATTTTTGCGGCAGCTGAGCCTAATCCAAATTTTAATTTACTCGATCGGTTTCTCCTGCTTATGGGTAAGCAGGACGTGCCTGTTATTATTTGTTTCAATAAAAGAGATATTGTAGAGAAAGAGGAATTGGATCTTTTATACCATACGTATGAAAAGTGTGGTTATGAAATTCTCTTTACAAGCACTTATACCGAAGAGGGGATAGAACAAGTAAGAGATAAATTAAAAGGAAAAACAACTGTTTTAGCAGGGCCTTCTGGTGTTGGGAAATCATCTATGATGAATTTATTACAGCCAAAGGCAAATATGGAAACAGGTGAAGTGAGTGAAAAAATTAAACGTGGACGTCATACAACAAGACATTCTGAGATTATTCATATTGAAGGCAATACTTATGTAATGGATACACCAGGATTTAGTTCTATCTGGATTGATCAGTTTGAAAAAGAGGAGCTAAAGGATTATTTTACAGAGTTTTTAGAGTTTGAGCCAGAATGTAAGTTTAAAGGTTGTGTTCATATTAATGAGCCAATCTGTGGTGTCAAACGAGCCCTTGAAGAGGGGAAAATTAGTAAGATTCGCTATGAGAATTATGTGAATTTATATGAAGAACTAAAGGAAAAGAGGAAATATTAAATGTATAAATTAGCACCATCAATTTTATCCGCAGATTTTGGACATCTTGCAAGAGATATTGAAGCAATTGAAAAAGCAGGAGCAGACTGGGTTCATATTGATATGATGGATGGGATGTTCGTTCCGAATATTTCATTTGGGTTTCCTGTGATGAAATCCGTTCGCCCAGTAACAGATATGACATTTGATGCACATCTTATGGTAGAAGAGCCATCACGCTATATTGAAGAGTGTAAAAATGCAGGAGCCGATTTAATCTGTGTGCATGCAGAGGCTTGTAAACATTTAAATCGTACTGTTATGCAAATTAAAGAGAGCGGATTAAAGGTTGGTGTAGCATTAAATCCAGCTACACCATTATCGGTACTCGATTATGTATTAGAATATGTGGATATGGTTTTAATTATGACAGTTAATCCTGGATTCGGTGGACAAAGTTTTATCGGAAATTGTATTGAGAAAATTAAAACTCTTCGAACAATGGCAAATGATAGAGGGCTAACATCTCTTGATATTGAAGTTGATGGTGGAGTGACACCACAAAATGTAGGAATGTTAATTGAGGCAGGGGCAAATATTTTTGTGGCAGGTTCTGCTGTTTTTAAAGGAGACGTTGCAAAAAATATCGCAGACTTTAAGGCGGTATTTGCCCGTTATGAGGAAAAATAAAAAATGAAGGTGTTGATTATTACAGGGGGGAAGGTAGAGAGTAATCTGTTAAAAGAGTACTTAAAGAGCCATTCCTATGATTATATTATCGCAGCAGATGGTGGAGGTGCTTATGCCAAAGAAATTGGCATAACACCAAACCTTTTATTAGGAGATTTTGATACACTAGACAAACAAGTATTAAAAGAGTATCAAGAAATGGGGGTGGAGTTTATGACGTTTCCACCAGAAAAGGACTATACAGATACTCATTTAGCTCTTACAACAGCTCTTGCAAAGAATCCCGAACAAATTACAATTTTTGGAGCAACAGGAACAAGACTGGATCATACACTGGCGAATATCGGTCTTTTAACATTAGCGGTTCATGCGGATGTAAAAGCAGAGATCATCGATCAAAATAATCGGATTCAAATGATAAAAAACCGTTTGACAATAAGAAAAGAGGAAGCGTGGGGAGACTATATTTCTCTACTTCCTTATACAGAGAAAGTGGCAGGAATTGATTTAGAAGGATTTTTATATCCGCTCCATAAAGCCGAATTAACCATTGGAATTAGTCGGGGGATTAGCAACGAATTAGTAAAAGAACAGGGAACGATTTCAATTGAAAGCGGACTTCTGCTTGTAATTGAATCCCGAGATTAAGTGAGGAAAATTATGGCAAAGGAAGAAAAAAAGAAGAAGACAAGTAAGATTAAAGTAGTTGGAGTAACTTTTTTGGTATTTCTTTCAATTGTGGTTGGAGGTGCTTTTGGTTATTTTAATTACCTCGTATCTCTCACAAAAAATGATACAAATGAAGAATTTAATCAAAAGAATATTATTCAAAATAAAGAAGTAAAAAATAAAGATGAATATTGGACATTTGCGATTTTTGGAGTCGATGCGAGAAATTCAAGTCTAGGTAAGGGAAATCGTTCCGATTCGGTTATTGTTGCTTCTTTAAACTTAGCAACAAATGAAGTAAAATTAACATCCATGTATCGAGATACACTTGTAGATATTCCAGGATATGGGTATGATAAATTGACGCATGCTTATGCTTTTGGAGGACCAGAACTTGCAATTAGTACATTAAATCACAATTTCGATTTAGATATTAAAGATTATGTAACAGTAAACTTTGCAGTGGCAGAAGACATTATCGATCTCTTAGGAGGAGTTGAAATTAATGTACAAGAAAGTGAAGTAAAATGGCTCAATGGATATGTACATTCTCTGGCAGGAGAAGGTGCGGATACAAAGGTAAAATACATTGATGGGGCTGGTTTACAAACGCTTTCTGGAAGTCAGGCAGTTGCTTATTCAAGAATCCGCTACACAGGTGGAGGAGATTATAAAAGAGCAAAACGTCAAAGAACGGTGTTAAACGCTGCTTTAGAAAAAGCAAAGACTTGTGGAATTGGCACATTAAATGATGTGATTCAAACAATGTTTTCTCAGATTAGTACTAATTTAACAGTAACTGATATTTTAAAGTTAGCAGCCAATATTAATGAATATGAAATTAAGGATAGTCAAGGTTTTCCATATCATATTAAAGAGGCAAAAGCAAATACTTATGCCTTCCCAGATCGAAAAGTGGCAGTTGATATTCCGACCATGCTTTCTGAGGACTTAAAAACGTTACATTATCAGCTTTATAACGAAGGAGAACCAAGTACAGTAGAAGCACCAAGTGATTCTCATTTAGATGAGGAGAATGGGGTTGCCAATGAAAATAATGGGTACAATGCTGGAAGTGGTACAGCAGATAGTGTAGATAGCAATTCAAAAGAAAATGAAAGTGATGTAACAGAGGTCAAAGAAGAGAATAAAAAAGACTATTCCCCTTCTCAGACAGTACAAGAAATTAGTGACTATTTAACAAATATTGCATCACAATATTAGAAAAATGAAAAAATAAAATTTTGGATAACTAAAAAACCTCAACACAGTTTCGGAACTTGTGTTGAGGTTTTTTGCCGTATACGCAAATGTACGAAAGGGTGTAGAGTACCATTTGCGATAACGAATGAAAACATACTGATAAAAACAAAAAATTAAAATCAAATATAAAAAGTATGTTTCGAACCGATACGGAAGGAGTAAAGAAAGGAAATATACTGCTTCCGCACGGATTGAGAAATCCAAAAGTAAATTTCTCAATTAAAAAATAAAATTTAGAAATAATCATAAGGGTTTAATTTTCTAAATAAAAAAGAATGACATAACAAGTATATATAAGGTTTGGAGAAAGGGTTATGTCACTTTTTTATTTAGCAGTACCCAAGAGCAAATAATATGACGAGAAGATTGTTATATTTGCCCCTAGGCCGAAAATGAATTTTATCCTACAAAATCCCTGATAGAATTATCAAGAAAATTATAGGACCAAAACCTTGGAATGGAGGGTTTAAAAATCCATTTT
>UQVN01000014.1 GCA_900544525.1 uncultured Eubacteriales bacterium | reverse complement strand
AAATTGTGTTATACTAGGGAAGAAAAGAATACAAAATAGAAGTTTTTATTGTAATCTGAATAAAAAGAAAGAAGAATAAGAAAAAAGAGAGAAAACTGCGATCGAAAGGTAGGAATTGACAATGGTAGAGACATATAAAGCAGTGTTTACAGGTGGACAAGGAGAAATTGTAGAAAAGAAGTCTAGGTTTATTGCCAATGTACGACCGGTGGAAACGGAAGAAGAGGCGTTATCTTTTATTGAAGAGATGCGAAAAAAATATTATGATGCAAGGCATAATTGTTTTGCCTTTTGTGTAGGAGTGGAGCGGGAGACATTGCGATGCAGTGATGATGGAGAACCAAGTGGAACGGCTGGAAAACCAATGTTAGAAGTATTAACTGGTGGGGAAATTCATAATGTTGCCGTTGTTGTTACGAGGTACTTTGGTGGAACATTATTAGGAACAGGAGGACTTGTTCGAGCGTATACACAGGCAACTCAAGAAGGATTAAAAAATAGCCAAGTAATTGAAAAAAAATTGGCAAGAAGAATAAAACTCATCACAAACTATAATGATATTGGAAAAATTCAATATTTATTGGGAAATGAGAAAATTCATATTGAAACAAGTGATTATACGGATATCGTAACGATGCAAATTTTAGTGCCTATAAAACAAGTAGAACAAATGGAAAAGAAATTAGTAGAAGTGACAAATGGAAAGATTCAATTAGAACAAGGAGATACGTTCTATTATGCAATCATAGAGGGAGAAGTTTTATCATTTGAATAGAAGGAGAGGGAGGATGAAAAAATCCATAAAAAGATATAATAGAAAAAATGCCTTGGCAACTGAAAACATTGCCAAGGCATTTTTGAATTAGTTTTGTTTATCTTTTTGAACGCATTCTCATACGAGAATCTAAAATTTTCTTACGAATACGAATGGTTTCTGGTGTGATTTCTAATAATTCATCGGTGTCGATAAATTCTAACGCCTGTTCCAAAGAAAGAATTCTTGGAGGTGTTAATTTTAATGCATCATCGGAACCAGAAGCACGAGTATTTGTCAATTTCTTTGTTTTACAAACGTTGATTTCGATATCTTCTGCTTTCCCGTTTTGTCCGATTACCATTCCTGCATATACTTTTTCACCAGGGCCAACGAATAAAGTACCACGTTCTTGTGCCGCAAATAAACCGTAAGTAATCGTTTCACCAGATTCAAAAGCGATTAAAGAACCTTGTTTACGATATTGAATATCTCCTTTATATGGGCCATATCCATCGAATAATGTATTTAAAATACCATTTCCTTTTGTATCAGTTAAAAATTCTCCACGATATCCGATTAAACCACGAGATGGAATAGAGAATTCAAGACGAGTATAGCCACCGCTCATTGGTGTCATTCCTTGAAGTTCCCCTTTTCTTTGGCTTAATTTCTGGATAACTGTTCCAGAAAAGTCGTCTGGAACGTCTACTGTGGCGATTTCCATAGGCTCTAATTTTTGACCACGTTCATCTTCTTGATAGAGAACTTCAGCTTTACTTACTGCGAACTCATAACCTTCACGTCTCATATTTTCAATTAATACGGATAAGTGAAGCTCTCCACGTCCAGATACTTTAAATACTTCAGCAGACTCTGTCTCTTCCACACGAAGACTTACATCAGTATTTAATTCGCGGAATAAACGATCGCGTAAATGACGAGAAGTAATATATTTTCCTTCTTGTCCAGCTAATGGACTATCATTTACAAGGAAGTTCATAGCGATTGTTGGCTCACTGATTTTTTGGAAAGGAATGGCTACAGGGTTTGTTAAAGAACAAAGAGTGTCTCCAATATGGATATCAGAAATACCAGAGATAGCAACGATAGAACCGATAGTTGCTTCCTGTACTTCTACACGATTTAATCCTTCAAATTCATAGAGTTTACTGATTTTTACTCGTTCTTTTTTGTCTGGTTCATGGTGGTTTACAAGATAACAATCTTGATTTACACGGATAGAGCCGTTATCCACTTTACCAATACCGATACGTCCAACATATTCATTGTAGTCAATGGTACTGATTAAAATTTGAGTATCTGCTTCTGGATCTCCTGTTGGAGCTGGAATATAGTCGATAATTGTTTCGAATAAAGGTTTCATATCCTTACGCTCATCATCTAAATTGAGCATAGCGTATCCGTTTCTAGCAGAAGCGTATACAACAGGACAATCTAATTGAGAATCATCGGCTTCTAATTCTAAGAAAAGTTCTAATACTTCATCTACTACTTCTTCTGGGCGTCCTTCTGGACGGTCAATTTTATTGACACAAAGAATAACAGGAAGGGATAATTCAAGGGCTTTTTTCATAACAAATTTTGTCTGAGGCATAGCTCCTTCGTAGGCATCAACGACAAGAATAACACCATTTACCATTTTAAGAACACGTTCTACTTCACCACCGAAGTCAGCATGTCCTGGAGTGTCAATAATATTAATTTTTGTATCTTTATAATAAATTGCTGTGTTTTTTGAAAGAATCGTAATACCGCGTTCACGTTCAATGTCATTGGAGTCCATAACACGCTCTTGTACTTCTTGATTCTCACGAAATACACCGCTTTGTTTTAAAAGCTCGTCCACTAAAGTTGTTTTCCCGTGGTCAACATGGGCGATAATTGCGATGTTTCTAACATCTTCTCTTGCGATTTTCATAAAAACCATCCTTACTTTATAAAATTACTGAAGTAAACCTTCAGTGTTGTCGATAATAATAATAGCAACGTTATTCATTCTATCATAAGCATTAGTTGCTTACAAGTTATTTTTACAGTATTTGCGAACTACTAAAAGAAAATGTCGAAGAATCCCTCAATTTGTTGACCGATTCTTTAGCATAAAAGTACAAGAGTGGCATAGAATGAATATATACATAACCACGAAGGGAGAAAAGAAAGTATGGAACCATTATTTAAGAATAACCAGGCAGTATTGGCAGGAGAGGTGGTATCCCAGTACCAATTTAGCCATGAGGTATTTGGAGAAGGATTTTATGTCGTGTATTTAAGAGTTGCAAGATTAAGCGAAGCAGGAGATGTAATTCCTATCCTTGTATCAGATCGATTAGTCGATATCCAAGAACCTGTACTAGGAAGAAGACTAGAAGCAAAAGGACAGTTCCGTTCTTATAATAAACATGAAGAAAACCAAAACCACTTAATTTTATCTTTATTCGCAAGAGAAGTAAGGTTTTTGGAAGAAGATGAGGAATGTCAAAAGCCAAATAGCATTTATTTAGATGGTTTTATATGCAAACCACCAGTCTATCGTATGACACCTCTTGGTAGAGAAATTGCAGATTTATTGGTGGCGGTAAATCGAGCTTATGGGAAATCAGACTATATTCCTTGTATTTGTTGGGGAAGAAATGCAAGGTATGCAGGAAATCTTCCTGTTGGAACGAGAGTTTCTATTTATGGAAGAATTCAAAGCAGAGAATATCAAAAGAAATTAAATGATCAAACGGTGATTACAAAGACAGCATATGAAGTGTCTATTAGTAAAATGGAAAGTCAGCCATTTCAACAAATGGAGGCAAATCAGTAAATAATTAAGAAGCAAATTAATAAATAACAAATATAGAAGAAACTTAGTAGTGATATTTGCACATTTTCAGTTCCTGTGATAGAATGTAAATTTAAAATAGAAGTATCTACATAAAACAGAAGAAATCCTATTAAAAATGAATGATAATAGGAAGAGAAATATGAGGTGGAAATTTTGAAGAATGCAAATGTTCAGATTTATTTCGGGGAAGGAAAGGGAAAAACAACAGCTGCACTTGGTCAGTGTATTCAATACGCAGGTGCCAATAAACAAGTTGTGATTGTTCAATTTCTAAAAGGAAAGACTTCTGAGGAGTTGGAGTTTTTAAAACGTTTAGAACCCGAAATTAAAGTGTTCCGATTTGAGAAAAGTGATTGTTGTTATGAACATTTAACGGAACAGGAAAAACAGGAGCAAGAAGTGAATATTCACAACGGACTCCATTATGCGAGGAAGGTTGTGGACACAAAAAGTTGTGATGTCCTTGTATTAGATGAAATACTAGGCTTACTCGATCATAATATTGTGGGGATTGAAGAGATGAAAGAGTTAATTAGTCTTTCAGAGGGTGAGATAGAAATTATTTTAACGGGAAGAGAGCTTTCAAAAGAAGTAGAGGATCTAGCAGGATTTGTGTATCAAATTAATACGATCAAAGAAATGGAAGCATAGTTTTTCAAAAGAACGGGGAATGTTTGTTGACTTTTGAAAAGTAAAGTGTTATTATAACGATAACAATGTAAGAAATACAAAGTAATCATACTGGTAGAGGTGCATATGTCATCAGTATCTTGTTGGAGATTAAGGCGGTCTTAGAAGGCAAGAGAAAGGGGCACTTGCCGAAATTTCATAGATTGCCAAAGCTATGGAGTTGGGGGTGCGGTTAAGAGCCGTATCACTGTCATCAAGAGGACGATGGAGTGCTGCCTAAAAGATACGCGATATAACAGAATAAAATAGAACAATCCTAGTTCATTCTAGTTGATTGGATTTATCGATATCTGCGGAATTGTATTAGATAGGCTAGCTCTTTTAAGAGCTGGCCTTTTTTCTGGCTACGCGATGAATAGCGGATGTTACCGTTGTAGTAATGAATCTTTCTTATAAAACAAACAGCCTAGGGAGGTAAAATTATGTCAATTTTTACAGGAGCTGGAGTGGCTTTAATCACTCCATTTCAAGAAGATGGAAGTATTGATTTTGAAAAATTATGTGAAATAATTGATTATCAAATTGACAATGGAACTGACAGTATTATTATTACAGGAACAACAGGGGAAGCTTCCACAATGACAGAAAAAGAGCATGTGGAATGTATTCGTGCTTGTGTAGAACACGTAAATAAAAGAGTTCCTGTCATTGCAGGAAGTGGTTCTAATTGCACCCATACAGCAGTAGAACTTTCAAAAGAAGCGAAAAAAGTTGGAGCAGACGGTCTTTTAGTTGTAACTCCTTATTATAATAAAACAACACAAAATGGATTAATCGAACATTTTACAACAGTTGCAAAAGCAACGGATTTACCAATACTTCTTTATAATGTACCAAGTAGAACTGGTTGCAATATTTTACCAAAGACAGTGGCAACACTTACAAAAAATGTGGATACGATTGTTGGTATTAAAGAAGCTAGCGGAAATATTTCACAAGTTGCAGAAATTATGTATGAAACACAAGGAGATATTGATCTTTACTCAGGAAATGATGATCAAGTACTTCCAATCTTATCTTTAGGTGGAAAAGGTGTTATTTCTGTATTATCCAATATTGCACCAAGAGAAACACATGACATGGTCATGAAATTTTTAGAAGGCCACGTAGAAGAAAGTCGTGCCATTCAATTAAAATATTTAGAAGTGATCCGTGCGTTATTTTGCGAAGTGAATCCAATTCCAGTGAAAAAAGCTATGGAATTAATGGGTCTTTGTGGTGGTACATTAAGACTTCCACTGATAGAAATGACAAAAGATAATACAGAACGATTGAGAAAAGCCATGTTAGAAACAGGAATTCTGTAAGTAACGATGAAAAGAGGGGCTATAACAAGAGATCGAGTTATAGGCCCTTTTCTCGTCCTTTATGTTACTGATTAAAGTGAGAAACGTGAGAAAAAGAGTTTTATTAGAGAACGATAGGAGGAAAAATAATGGTTAGAATATTAATGCATGGATGCAATGGAAAGATGGGACAAGTGATTACTGGACTTGCAAAAGAGATGAAACAGGTAAAAATCGTGGCAGGTATTGATCGCTATGATGGAATCCCAAATGATTATCCAGTGTTTCCAACATTCAATGACTGCAATATAGAGTTTGATGTGATTATTGATTTCTCAAATGCAGGAGCGGTAGATCCATTATTAGAATATGCAGTTTCTAAAAAAGTTCCAGTTGTATTATGTACAACAGGGCTTAGCGAAGAACAGTTAAAGAAAGTAGAAGAAGCAAGCAAAACAATAGCAATTTTACGCTCTGCCAATATGTCATTAGGAGTAAATACGTTGTTTGAGTTAGTGAAAGCAGCGGCAAAAGTGCTTGCAACAGCAGGATTTGATATGGAAATTGTAGAACGCCATCACAATCAAAAAGTAGATGCTCCATCAGGAACTGCCATTGCATTTGCAGAAGCATTAAATGGAGCGATGAATCACGAATATCACTATGTATATGATAGAAGTAGTGTAAGAGAAAAACGTGATGAAAAAGAAATCGGATTAAGCGCAGTTCGCGGTGGAACGATTGTTGGAGAACATGAAATTATTTTTGCTGGGCCTGATGAAGTTGTAGAGTTAAAACATACTGCTTATTCCAAAGCAATTTTTGGAAAAGGAGCGTTAGAGGCAGCTATCTTTTTAGCAGGAAAACCAGCTGGAATGTACGATATGAGCCATGTCATTAAAAAATAACGTGTTTCTGATTGCTTGGTGATGAAAGAAAGGCACAGCTCGCAGATAAGAAGTCTTTCCTAGTAGAATACAGAGTATTAGGAGGGATACTGCGAGCATTGTGCAATCTATATGTTGTCTTTAGAAACTGATAAGTTACAGAAGACAGCAGTCATGTAGATTGACAATATCGATATTCGATATTATACTAAAATTAGAAGAAAAAGAAGATAGAAAAGAGGTGAGGAGGACGGCAAGAGAACAGTTTCAGACATTGACAGAACAAATGTATTATATTTTATTGTCTTTATTAAAGCCCAGTTGTGGGGTTGATATTATGGAAAGCGTGGAGCGTATTTCAAAAGGAAGAGTGAAGGTTGGAGCAGGAACGCTTTATGCATTGCTTGGAAAGTTTGAAAAAGAAAAGATGATTGTGGAAGTTGAAGTAGTAGGTAGAAAACGAACCTATGTGATTACGGAAAAAGGAAGAGACTTATTAATAAAAGAGTATGAAAGACTGCTTCGTTTAGTCGAGGATGGGAGGGAGTTATTATGAAATATGGGATACAATCTCTCAATATGGATTTGTATAACAAAGAGTTTTTCGTTGAGAAGTTAGAGCGTCTTGCGAAAAAAGGATGGATATTAAAGAAAATATGCGTTGGTTATGGAGTTTTTGAAAAAGAAGAACCAAGGGAACTTCATTATTCCATTGAGATATTTGAACCAGCAAAAAAGAAAAAAGGCTTTTTAAATGTGGATTTTGAAGAAAACGAAGAAGAGGCGTATATTGAACTTTGTGAACAAGCCAGTTGGAATTATATTGGAAAGAGTGGCGTTTATTTTGTTTTTTGTTCCGAACAATTAACGGCGACTCCGATTCAGACGGATCCCTCTTTAGAATTTCATCAGCTAAAAAATAAATTTTTTAATTATTTTTTGCCGTTGTTTACTCTGTGGATGATTTTAATAGTAAATAATTTTAAAAATGTCATGTTTCATTTGTTTTCTTATGAAGACTATTTATCTTGTTTTGCTTTGAGTATTGTCCCTATCAGTATTTTGGTTTTGGCTTATGGATTATTGCCAATCCTTGCAGATGCTATTTGGCTGTTTTGGAAGTGGAGAGGAAAGAAAGCGAAGAACTTTCTCATAATAAAGGGAGTTACCATTGTTCATAGATGGATTTTTCGCCTGATTTGGATTTTATTTTTTATAGCTTTTTGTTTGGATAGTTATTATAAGAACAATTGGACAGGGGTTATGCTTCTTGGTGTATTTCTTGTGATTTTAGTTTGTTTTTTACTTGGAATGTATTATTGGAATAAAAAGATCAAAGAACAAGAAAATAAAATTATTATTCGGTATGTTGTTTTTTTTGGAGTTCTTATATTAGGAATTTCTTTTGGAATGGGAATGCTTGTGAGCGGTGGAGAAGAAGAGGAAGGATATCCTTGGAATGCAAAAGTTACAATAGCAAATTTGTTAGGAGAAGGAAAAACAATAAGGCAAAGCCGTCAAGAAAGTCCTGTTTTAGAAGCTATGACATACGAAGGACAATCAAATAACTATTCTCTAGCCTATACCATTTATCGAAGTAAAGCAGGAGAAGGCATATTAAAACAAGGATTTGAAAGTGAGAAATTGCGGATAAAAGGGCAAGAAAAGCTATTTGGAGGGGAAGGAAAGACCATTACAAAAGAGAACTGGGGAGCAAAAGAAGTCTATGGAATCGTTGGAAATAATTGGAGTACTACGATAGAACGACTTCTTTTAGTAAATGAAACGGATGCGATTTGGATTCAGGTGCGTGGTGATTTTAAGGAAGAAGAAAGGCCGCTTTTATTGAACAGGATAAAAGAAGAGTTAGTTATTCCTTTATTGGAAGAAGAATAGAGAACGAGTGGTAGTGGAATAAGCAAAAAGAGAATGGAGATGATAAATAAGAAGAAGTCGCTCTCTTATCAAATACAAGATTTTATGGTATGATACAAACAAAGTTTTGTTAGGAGATATTAACTAATAGAGTTGGATTTCTAGAATTGATAGGAAAGCGGCGAACCAAGTTGAACCGAGAAAAAACAATGAAGAAATAGAAGGGATTTAACGGAAATGAAAGATGGTTTTATTAAAGTTGCAGTTGCCACACCAGAAGTAAGAGTGGCCGATTGCCAATACAATGTAGAACAAATAGTAGCACTCATAAAAGAAGCAGAGGAAAAGAAAGTGAAAATTCTTGTATTTCCAGAGCTTTGTATCACAGGATACACTTGTGGTGATTTATTTTTACAAGAACTTTTATTAGAGCAGGCTGAGGAGCAAGTGGAATATCTTTTAGAGCAGACAAAAGGAATGGAAATGGTAATTGCTGTTGGTGCACCTATTTCTTACAAACAAAAATTGTATAACTGTGCCATTTGGATTCAAAATGGAGAGATTCTTGGAATTGTACCAAAGAAAAATATTCCAAACTATAATGAATTTTATGAAGGAAGATATTTCGTAGCAGGAAATGATTCCATAAAAGAAACGACGTATTGTAACCAACGAGTGATTTTTAATTCTAATTTGTTGCTCTGTTGTGAAACAATGAAAGAACTGATCATTGCGAGTGAGATCTGTGAAGATCTTTGGGTACCAATGCCACCGAGTATCAACCATGCGTTAGCAGGGGCAACCGTTATTGCCAATTTATCTGCCAGTGATGAAGTGACGGCAAAAGAAGGATATCGAAGAAATTTAGTCAATGGGCAAGCAGGACGACTTTGCTGTGCTTATTTATATGCCAGCGCAGGAGAGGGAGAATCCACATCCGATGTTGTCTATAGCGGAGACAATATTATTAGTGAAAATGGAACGGAATTAGCTCGTTCTAAGCGATTTACCACAGGGCTTACCATTGCCGATATCGATGTAAAAAAACTTTCAGCGGAACGAAGAAAAATGATGACGTTTGTCACAGGGGAAGGGATAGAAAATTCTTATCAAAAGAAAATGTTTTCCCTTACAATGGAAGAGACAAAGCTTTGTCGAACCTTTGCAAAGACACCGTTTATCCCAAGTAATGAAAAAGAAAGAGAACAACGCTGTGAAGAAATTTTTATGATTCAAGCACAGGGATTAAAGAAAAGACTTTCTCATACCCACTGTGAATATGCGGTTGTTGGGATTTCAGGAGGATTAGATTCAACATTGGCATTGCTTGTTATGGCAAAGGCATTTGATTTATTAGGACTTAAAAGAGAACAGATTATTAGTGTTACAATGCCTTGCTATGGCACAACGGATCGAACCTATCAAAATGCTATTCAGCTTACGAAACAGTTAGGAGCTACGTTAAAAGAAATTCGTATTAATAAAGCGGTAGATCAACACTTTAAAGACATTGGACACGATCCAAACAATCATAACGTCGTTTATGAAAATTCACAGGCGAGAGAGAGAACACAGATTTTAATGGATATTGCTAATGCTTATAATGGTATGGTAATTGGAACGGGTGATATGTCAGAGTTAGCACTTGGTTGGGCTACTTACAACGGAGATCATATGTCTATGTACGGGGTAAACTGTTCGATTCCAAAAACGTTAGTAAGACATCTTGTTCAATATTATGCGGATATGGTAGCAGACGATAAGACGAAAGAAATTCTTCTTGATGTGTTAGATACACCAGTGAGTCCAGAGTTACTACCGCCAGTGGATGGAAAAATTTCACAAAAGACGGAAGATTTAGTAGGACCATATGAATTACACGATTTCTTCTTATATTATATACTGCGTTTTGGTTATCCGCCAAAGAAAATTTTTAGAATTGCGGTAAAAACATTTGAAGGAGAGTATGAAAAAGAAGTGATTTATCGATGGCTTCGCACGTTCCACTGGAGATTTTTTAGCCAACAGTTTAAGAGAAATTGTCTTCCAGATGGACCAAAAGTAGGGACAGTTGCTTTATCTCCAAGAGGGGATTTGAGAATGCCAAGTGATGCATCTTCTGCTATTTGGATCAAACAAATGGAGGAATTAAGGGAAGAGTTAGGAATTGCAGAATAAAGTTTGGAATTTCAAACAGAGGAAATGACTGAAAAAAACATAGGGCTATAAACGTAGCCCTATGTTTTTTATGTGGAGTTGTTTCCTATTTTTTTGCCTTCTCTAAAGCATTTTTAATTGCCTGTGTTAGAATGGTATGTGTGTATTGACTATCAGCGGTGAATTCGACTTGTTCAATGGAGTTAGCTGTTTGCAACTTTTCATTGATTTCTGCTACAGAAGGTTTTAAAAGGGGATACATTGTTTCCACGGTTTCATCTAAGTTTTCAAGACTGACATTTGTAACATGATTTTGATCCACTGTGACTTCCACGTTAAAAGAAGAACTGCCAAGGGTGATAGGAGAAGAATAAACTCCAGGTATGTACGTGGTGGCAGAAGCAATGGTTTCTTTTGTCTTGCCTTGGGTGAACATAAAAATAAGAACCAGAATCAGTATAATCCCAAGAACTAGAAAAATACCAGTATAAATAAGTTCCTTTGTGCGCAATACGACAATTTTTGTCTTTGATTCCATAAGGTTCCTCCTCAAATTTAAGATTATTATTATTGTATGAGAGCAAGAGGAGAAATATGATAAAAAAGAATTACGAACATTTGTTTGCTTTCGCATTAAGAATATGTTATAGTAAAAACAAGAGAAAAATGATAACAGAGAGAAAGAGAAAAGGAAAGGAGGAACTGTGGACAAGTGTGACACAGGAAAAACAATGGCATTACAAATTATTGCAGGAAAAAGTGGAGCAGGAAAATCTCATTTTGTATATGAAAAAATCATTAAAGAGTCTTTAAAACATCCAGATAAGAACTATTATATTATTGTGCCAGAACAGTCTACCATGCAAGTACAAAGAAAAGTGATGGAATTACATCCGTATCATGGAACGATGAATATTGATATTTTAAGTTTCCCACGACTTGCAAACCGTGTATTTGAAGAAGTCAATGAACGACAAAAGACGGTTTTGGAAGATGTTGGAAAAAGTATGATATTAAGAAAAGTGGCGGAGGAGAAAAAAGAGCAACTAACGATTTTTAAACGCAGTTTAAATAAGACAGGCTTTATTGAAGAGTTAAAGTCACTGTTATCGGAATTTTATCAATATCGAATTGGAAAAGAGACACTACAATCTCTCATAGAAGAATTAGATAAGGGAACGATGCTTCAAGGGAAGCTATCAGATATGAAAGTGATTTTTGAGGGATTTCAAGATTATTTGAAAGATTATACCGTAGCAGAACAAGTGTTAGAAGTGCTTGCAGAGCGAGTGAAGGATTCTGAATTATTAAAAAATAGTGTGATCTGTCTTGATGGGTTTACAGGATTTACGCCGATTCAGTATGCGTTAATTCAAAGATTATATGAACAGGTGGATTGGCTTTTAGTAACCATCGCCATTGAGAAAAGCGAACTGTATTCTCTTTTATCCAATCGTTGGAAAATCGAAGATTATGAACTATTTGCGCTGAGTAAGAAGACAATACAACGGCTCTATGAGTTAGCAGAAGAAAAAAATATCTTTATTGCGGAACCGTTTGTATTACAAGGAACGCCATATCGTTTGAAAGACAAAAGAGAGTTAGAAGCATTAGAAAAAAATCTATTTCGTTTTCCGATTCATACTTATCAAGGACTCAATGATAGTATTCACTTAGTTGCTTGTCAAAATCCAAGAGAAGAGGCAAACTTTGTTATTCGAAAAGTCCGTGAGTTGGTAGTTCAGGGAACTTGTCGATATCGAGAAATTGGAATTGTCATGGGGGATGGTGAAGTCTATGAACAAGAATTAAGAGAGGCTATGGAGCGCCTTCATGTGCCATACTTTTTGGATCAAAAGCGCAGTATTTTAAACAATCCATGCATGGAAAGTATCCGCAGTGTTTTAGAATTAGTAAAAAATGATTTTACTTATGAGAGCGTCTTTCGGTATTTAAAAGCGGGAATGAGTAATTTATTGCCACAAGAGACGGAAAAATTGGAAAATTATATTATCGCCTGTGGAATTCGTGGATATTCTTGGATGAAAAAGCCATTTGAACGGAAGTTAAGAAAGATGGAAGATCAAGAATTAGCTTTTTTAAATCAGATTCGGCTACAATTTTTAGAAGAAGTGGAAGAATTCCGACAAGTGCTGTTACAAAAACAAGTGACGGTAAAAGAAATCATTATTGGTCTTTGTCATTTTATGGAGAAGCTTCGTTATCAAGAGAAATTAAAGGGATATCAAAAGGAATTTGAGGAGAAAAAAGATTTAGCATCGGCAAAGACTTATGAACAAATCTATGAAAATATTTGTGAAATTCTTGATAAAATGGCGACGATTTTAGGAAATGAAGTTATGAGTTTAGAAGAATTCATCAATATTTTAGATGCAGGACTTTCCGAAACAAAAGTTGGAGTCATTCCTCCTGGGCTTGATCATATCATTGTCGGTGATTTAGAGAGAACCCGTTTTCCAGATTTAAAAGTATTATTTGTGCTTGGGCTTAATGATGGAGTAATTCCAAAAAGTGAAAGTGGTGGTGGCATTTTAAACGATAGAGAACGAGAGATTTTAATGGCAAGAAAGTTAGAATTAGCGCCAACAGCAAAGCAAAATTCTATGATGGAATCTTTTTATATTTATTTAAATTTCACAAA
Source organism: uncultured Eubacteriales bacterium (assembly GCA_900544525.1). Taxonomy (GTDB): domain Bacteria; phylum Bacillota; class Clostridia; order Lachnospirales; family Lachnospiraceae; genus Scybalomonas. The sequence continues at coordinate 12,673 of UQVN01000014.1, read as the reverse complement.
ACCTTCAAAAGAACTTTATCTTTCTTATGCCAAGGTAGATAGTCAAGGAAAAACAATGCATCCATCCTATTTAGTTGGACGTATTCACAAGATGTTTCCGAATTTATTAGAACAGGATGCAAAAGAAGAGAGAAAAGATCGGATTTACACATTAGAGGATAGTATTGACTATTTAATTGAAGGGATTCATCAATTTCTTAGTGATACGTTAGAAGGAGAAGAGAGAGAATTTTGGCAAGAGTTGTTTTGTCAATTTCGTGAGACAAAAAAAGGGAGAACCATACTAGAATTATTGATGGAAGGTGCTTTTTATGAAAATCAAGAGAGCGTGTTAAGCCAAGCGGTAGCGAAGGCTCTTTATGGTGAAAAAATATCAGGAAGTGTAACAAGACTGGAACAATATGCCGCTTGTGCCTTTGCACATTTCTTAAAATATGGGTTAAAGTTACGAGAAAGGGAACAACACTTAATTCGTTCTATGGATTTAGGAAATGTTTTTCATAAAACACTTGAAATGTTTTCAAAGCAGTTAGAAAAAGAAAACAGCACGTTTCGAACGATTGCAGATGATAGGAGAGATGCCCTTGTAGAACAATGTGTTCTTCAAGTTGTTTCTGAATACCAAGGGGATTTGTTTTATACGAGTAAAAGAAATCAATATATGATTACACGTATGATCCGAATTTCTAAGAGAACCATCTGGGCGCTACAAGAGCATATTAAAAGAGGGGGGTTTGAGCCAACAGACTATGAATTATCGTTCCAAAATTATAAAAATTTACACTCTGTAGATGTTTCTCTTTCCAAAGAGAGTTCTATGGCATTACAAGGAACCATTGACCGCATCGACACATATGAAGAAGAGGAACAGCTCTATGTGAAAATTATTGATTATAAATCAGGAAATACCCAATTTGATGTGGTGGATTTATATTATGGGCTTCAAATCCAGCTTGTTGTTTATATGAATGCGGCGTTAGAAGTGTTAGAAAAAAGGACAAAGAAAAAGGTCGTTCCCGCGGGAATTTTTTATTATAACATCAAAGATCCATTTATTGATCGAGAGGAAGAAGATGCAGATCTTGCTATTTTAAAAAAATTAAAAATGAGTGGTATTGTCAATGGAGATCCAGAAATTATTGAACAGATTGAAAAAGAAACGGAAGATGGTTTTGTTTCCATTCCTGTAAGCCGTCTAAAAAGTGGAAATTATAGTAAGGCATCAAAAGTAGCGAGTACCAATCAGTTGTTATCGGTCGGTCGCTATGTAGCGCAAAAAATGCAGACGATGGGACAAGAAATGGTCAATGGAGAAATTGGAATTGAGCCATATAAATTAGGGGATAAAACCGCTTGTGATTATTGTGAATTTCAAGGGGTCTGTGGATTTGATACAAAATTAGGAAGTGATTATCGAAGATTATCTTCTGCTAGTCGAGAACAGTTATTAGAGGAAATGGAAGGAACGGTAGATAAGGAGAAAGGAGAGTAAACAATGGCATGGACAAAAGATCAAGAGGCAGTGATTTGGTCAAGAGGTGGTGATTTGCTCGTATCTGCAGCAGCGGGTTCGGGAAAGACAGCGGTTCTTGTAGAACGAATCCTTACGATGATCTGTGAGGAGGAAAGTGGAGTTGATATCGATAAAATGCTGATTGTAACTTTTACAAAGGCGGCAGCCGCTGAAATGAAAGAGCGAATCGGTATGGCAATTGAAAGAAAACTACAAGAAGATCCAGACAATGAGCATTTGCGCAAGCAATCCGCCTATTTGCAAAAGGCACAAATTAGTACCATTCATAGTTTTTGTTTGCAGTTAATTCGGGATCATTTTAATATGCTCGGAATCGATCCAGAATTTCGTATGATCGATGAAGGAGAAGGAAAACTTTTAAAAACCGATGTGCTAAAACAAGTGTTAGAAGAGTTTTACGAAGAAGGAAGAGAAGAATTTCATCTCTTAGTGGAAGGGTATACAAACGGAAAAGACGATAAAGCGTTAGAAGAAATGGTGCAAACGTTATATGAATTTGCCATGAGTAACCCAGAGCCAGAAGTATGGTTACAACAGGCAAAGGAACGACTTTGTATGAAAACAAAGACAGAACTTTTTGAAAGTTCTTATATGAAGGAACTATTAAGCCATACGAAAATGCTCATAGAGGAACTCTATGAAAAAAATCAGTTAGCGATAGAATTAGCAAAAAGACCGAATGGACCCCTTGCCTATGAAAAGACGTTAGAGCTCGATCAAGCCTATTTAGAAAGCCTTATGGAAATTGAAAGCTATGATGGGTATCAAAAAGCCATGGCAGTTGGTGGATTTACGAGAATGTCAGGAAGACCAGCAAAAGAAACTGATGAGGGGTTAAAGGCAACAGTGAAGCAATTAAGAGATGAAGTAAAAGAACAATTAACTTCATGGAAAGAACAATTCTTTTCTCGGACGCCAGAAGATATGCTCTTAGAAGTATCTCTTGTGAAAAAGCCTATGGAAGCACTAATTGATCTTGTGTTGGCATTTAAAGAACAGTTTGCAAAGGCAAAAGAGGCAAAAAATGTTATGGATTTTGGGGACTTAGAACATTATGCACTAGAACTATTAGTGGATCATTATGAAGAGGGAAAAGCGATTCCGTCTACGATTGCAACAGAGCTGGCAAAAAATTATGTGGAAATTTTTATTGATGAGTATCAAGATAGTAACTTTATCCAAGAAGCAATTCTTAGTAGTATTTCTGGTATGATAAGAGGAGAGAATAATCGTTTCATGGTAGGCGATGTCAAACAAAGTATTTATCGTTTCCGCCTTGCAAGACCAGAAATTTTTATGGAGAAATACGATCGCTATCAAATGGGAGGAAAACAGGAGAAGAAAATTGAACTTCACAAAAACTTTCGCAGTCGTGCCTCTGTATTAGAAGCAACCAATTATGTATTTCGACAGTTGATGGGAAGAGATCTTGGAGGAGTTGAATATGATGAAGAGGCATCGTTAGTGGCTGGGAAGCAATTTCCAAAGAGGGGAGAAAAAAAAGATGGGGAAGAAGAAATTTTTGAAGAACTTTCCTACATCGATCCAAAAGATAAAACTGAGTTAATTATCGTAGAATCTCAAGAGTCTGAGTATACAAAAAAGGAGTTAGAAGCCCATGCCATTGCAAAGAAAATTCACGAATTAATGGATGAGGAGAATCCTTATACCGTTTATGATGAGAAATTGGGAAGCTATCGCCCCGTGGAATATCGGGATATTGTTATTTTACTTCGTACAGTGAGTGGATGGGGAGAAGTATTAGAGGAAGTGTTATTAGAGGAAGGAATCCCTGCTCATGGGGATAGCCAAAAAGGATATTTTTCTACCATTGAAGTACAAAATATGTTGAATCTTTTGAGGATTGTGGACAATCGGTATCAAGAGATTCCTCTTGTAGGGGTATTACGTTCTCCGATGGTAGGATTAAAAGGAGAAGAACTGGCTTGGATTAAGGCGGTCTTTGGAAGCTATGGAGGAAAGGAATTAGCCCTTTATGATAGTTTAGTTTTATTAGCAGAAGAAGGGTTTTGTGAGACAAAAGAGGAAGAAAAAGAAGAATGTTCTCTTTATGAGCAAATCAAGCATCGAAAAGAAGAAGAGTTACTGTTGGGGAAAACGGTGGATTGGTGTATTTCTTTACAAGAAACGGTGCAACAGTTTTTAGCATTATTAGAGGAATTAGAACAGGGCAAAACTTGTATGTCCATTCATGATCTTATTTGGCTTGCTATGAACCGTACTAATTATTTTTATTATGTAGGTGCGATGCCACAAGGGGAAAAACGGCAAGCAAATCTTTTAATGTTAATTGAGAAGGCTAACCAGTATGAAAAAGTCAGTTACAAAGGTCTTTTCCATTTTATTCGCTATATGAATCAATTAAGAGAGTATGAAGTAGATTTTGGAGAAGCGAGTGTGTTAGGAGAGCATGAAAATGTTGTCCGAATTATGAGTATTCATAAAAGCAAAGGACTAGAATTTCCTGTTGTATTTGTAGGAGAATTAAATAAGCCATTTAATTTCTCGGATCTAAGACAGAAACTCTTGATTCATGCGGATGATTATTTAGGACCAGACTGTATTGATTTAGAAACAAGACAAAGTGGTCCTACATGGTTAAAAGATTTAATCCAGATGAAATTAAAAGAAGAAACACTAGGAGAAGAATTGCGTGTGTTTTATGTGGCCATGACTCGAGCAAAAGAAAAGCTAATTTTAGTAGGAACGGTGGATGACTATGAGAAAAAACATTCTCAATTTTCTTACGTGAGATATCAGTGGGAAAAACGAGGAGGGGAAGCTTTTCGACTGGCTAGAACAATCCGAACAAAAGCGAGCTGTTATTTGGACTGGATGTTATCCGCCCTTGTAATTCCTCAAGATTTTATTACGATAACGGTTATCGGAGAAAGCGAATTTGTTTTTCAAGAAGTGGAAAAGAAATTACTGTCGGAACAAAAGAAGGAACAGCTAGAACAGTTACAGTCAAAAGAAGAAAATAAAGAGATCGTTACCTTTTTAAAACAACAGCTGGATTGGCAGTATCCGTTTGAAGAAGAAGTGGAGGCAAGAGGGAAATATTCCGTATCTGAATTAAAGAAAATAGGACAGTTAGAAGAAGGGGAAGATTATTTTAATTTGCCACAAAGGGAACAAGAAGAAGGTTTAAAAATAGAGGGTAACAGCCAAAGTCATGAAGAAGTTTTTCGCATTAAAAAGCTAGAAGAAATTCCGGAAGAAGAAAGAATCCGTCCAGCCTTTATGATGGAAGAGGAAGAACAAGAAGAGATGGTTGGAGCAATGCGAGGAACTTTTATACATAAAATCATGGAATTATTGGATGTTAGAACCGTAGTGGATAGCCAAAGTCTAAATAGATATTTGGATCAACTAGAAGAAAGACAGTTGCTTACAAAGGAACAAAGAAGGTATCTTCCTATCCGTGGAATTTTATCTTTTATTCAAAGTGATATTGGAAAGCGTGTAAAAGTAGCAAGCGATCTGGGTAGACTCTATAAAGAATCTCAATATATGATGGGGATGCCGACCAATGAAGTAGTAGTTGGAAGTGAGACAAAAGAAATGGTACTTTTACAAGGAGTGATTGATCTTTGGTTTGAGGAGGAAAATGGACTTGTCTTAATTGATTATAAGACCGATCGAGTTTCAGAAGAAAGTGAGCTTAAAAAAAGATATCAAATCCAACTAAACTATTATAAAAAGGCGCTAGAACAAATGACAGGGAAGAATGTAAAAGAGGCTTATTTTTATTCTTTTGCTTTAAAACAGTTTGTAAGAGGATAAGAAAAAGTTAGACAAAGTTCGTTGTGATTAGAAACCGTTTGCATTTTTTCCTAACATTCTTTATAATATTTTTTATAAAAGAATGGAACAAAACATAGAAAAGTGGTGTTGCGTATGGAAAATCGGTTAAAGAAAGAATTAAGTCATCCACAGGATTTTACAGAACCAGAAGTTTTATATAAGAAATTAGAAGAAACCATTAAACGTTATCATCCATCTGCAGATATGTCTATGATCCGCAAGGCATATGAATTAGCAGATAATGCTCACAAAGATCAGAGGAGAAAATCAGGAGAACCTTATATTATTCACCCATTATGTGTAGCAATTATTCTTGCGGAATTAGAGTTAGATAAAGAAACAATCGTAGCAGGTCTTTTACATGATGTGGTGGAGGATACTGTGTATACAAGAGAGCAAATTGCAGAGATGTTTAATGAAGAAGTTGCTCTTTTGGTAGATGGAGTTACGAAGTTAGGAGAACTTTCTTATTCTGCGGATAAGGTAGAACTTCAGGCGGAAAACTTAAGAAAAATGTTTCTTGCTATGGCAAAGGACATTCGCGTAATTTTAATTAAATTAGCAGACCGCCTTCATAATATGAGGACGATGCAATATATGCCACCTCATAAACAACAGGAAAAATCAAGAGAAACCATTGATATTTATTCACCAATTGCCAATCGTTTAGGTATTTCAAAAATTAAGACAGAGCTTGATGATTTGGCACTTCGTTATTTAAAACCAGAAGTTTTTCAAAATCTCATGAAGGAATTGGATGAGAGAAAGACAGAAAGAGATAGTTTTATTGCTCGAATTGTAAAAGATGTAAAAGCTCATATTGATCATTCAGGCGTGCAAGCAGAGATTGATGGTCGTGTGAAACACTATTTTAGTATCTATAAAAAAATGGTGAATCAAAATAAGACGTTAGATCAAATTTATGATTTATTTGCTGTTCGAATTAAGGTAGAAACAGTGAAGGATTGTTATGCGGCGCTTGGAATCATTCATGAAATGTATACGCCAATTCCAGGAAGATTCAAAGATTATATTGCGATGCCGAAACAGAATATGTACCAATCTCTTCATACAACGGTAATTGGGCCAGAAGGGCAACCGTTTGAAATCCAGATCCGCACGTACGAAATGCACAAAGTAGCAGAGTATGGTATCGCTGCCCATTGGAAATATAAGGAAGGTGGCGGAGGCCCATCCAATATTAAAGAAGAAGAGAAACTTTCTTGGCTTCGTCAGATTTTAGAGTGGCAAAGTGATTCCACAGATAACAAAGAGTTTATGAGTATGTTAAAAGGAGATTTAGATCTTTTTAACGAAGAAGTTTATTGTTTTACTCCAACAGGAGAAGTAAAAAGCTTACCTGCTGGTTCCGTACCGATTGATTTTGCATATAGTATTCATAGTGCTGTTGGAAATAAAATGGTAGGGGCAAGAGTCAATGGAAAACAAGTGCCAATTGATTATCAATTAAAGAATGGTGATCGGGTTGAGATTATCACTTCTCAAAATTCAAGAGGCCCAAGTAGAGATTGGCTTTCTATTATTAAAAGCACACAAGCGAGAAGTAAAATTAATGCTTGGTATAAGAGTCAGTTTAAAGAAGAAAACATCGTAAAAGGAAAAGAATTAATCGATAGGTATTGTAAGCAAAAGGGAATCGTTTTTTCCAATATTAATAAGCCAGAATATATGAAACGAGTCATGTTAAAATATGGCTTTAAAGATTGGGAATCGATTTTGGCTTCTGTTGGTCATGGCGGTCTAAAAGAAGGTCAAGTTGTTAATAAGTTATTAGAAGAGTATGAAAAAGAGAAACATGCAAAAGTAACGGATGAAGAGATCTTAGATACCATTGGTGATCAAGTGTTGCAAGATACAAAAGATGCACCAAAGAAAAAACGTTCCAAAGGTGGAATTGTTGTAAAAGGAATCCATGATGTCGCTGTGCGATTTTCAAAGTGTTGCAGTCCTGTTCCAGGAGATGAAATTGTTGGTTATGTTACACGCGGTAGAGGTGTTTCTATCCATCGAACCGACTGTATCAATGTGCTTAGTATGCCAGAAGAAGATAGAAAACGTTTAATCGATGCGGAATGGCAGCAGCCTGAAAATGAAAAAGAAGGAAGACTTTATACAACAGAGATTTTAATTTATGCTAATAATCGTATGGGTATGTTTGTCGATATTTCAAAAATATTTAATGAAATTAAAATTAACATTGCGTCCATGAATGCTAAAACAAATAAACAAGGAAAGGCGACAATTAGCCTCAGTTTTGAAACCAGTGGAACGGAGCAATTAAATCGCATTATTGCAAAACTTCGAAAAGTAGATGGTGTGATTGATATTGAGCGTACTGCAGGCTGAGAATAAGAAAAGTATAGTAGGATAGAGCTTGGAGGAAATGACAACATGAGTCAAATAAAAATTTATGGAATGCCAGTAGGGAATATTGGAGCTAATTGTTATTTTGTTGTGAATGAACAGACAAACGAAGCAATTTGTATTGATACTGGAGCAGAAGGTGAAAAAATCTGCCAACTCATTCAGCAAAATGGCTGGAAATTAACTGGTATTTTATTAACACATGGGCATTCCGATCATATTGGAGCGACACAATATGTGAAGGACCATGAAAAAGTAAACGTGTATGCGGCAAAAGCAGAAGAGGAAGTATTAGCACAGCCAAAGTTAAACTTAACAACGATATTTGGAAATACCATGTCTTTAAAAGCGGATGAATGGTTAGAAGACGGTCAGGAACTGACATTAGCTGGAGTTTCGATTCAATGTCTTTTAACAGCAGGACATACAAAAGGTGGCATGTGTTTTTATCTTCCAAAAGAAAAAATTGTATTTACAGGAGATACCCTGTTTTGTCAATCCATTGGAAGGACAGACTTTCCAACGGGAGATTTAAAAACTCTTGAAACGTCCATAAGAGAAAAATTATATATACTTTCTGATGATACCGTAGTATATCCGGGTCATGATACTTCTACAACTATTGGACATGAAAAACAACATAATATGTTTGTAAGAGGAGACATAAAATGATTGGATATATACAGACGATTAAAGACGAACAAGAAAGAGAAAAAGCGGGCAAATCTTATCATTATGAGGTTTGCTCGTTGCTCACTGCCTTTTTTGGAAATGAAAAAATTCGTGAGACAAAAGAAGGCGTAGATTTTGTACTCAATCTTGTTTGGGATAAAGAAATTACGATTTCCATTGAAAAAGAAGGAAAAATAGAAGAAGATGCCGTAGGGATTTGTCCTTATCAAGAAATTAGCGAACGCAGAAATTATTTAAAACGATTTGTTTATAAGTTTCTTTGTTCCTATACGAATAAAACATTGCCTTGGGGAACATTAACAGGAATCCGTCCGACGAAAATTGCTTTAGATTTATTAAATGAAGGAAAGACAAAAGAAGAGATTATCGATTTTTATCAAGAAGAATATTTGACGACAGAACAAAAGGCAAATATGTGCAGTCAAATCGCAAAACAGGAACAAAAGTTATTAAATGAATTTCCTTATGAAGATCAATATAGTCTTTATATTGGGATTCCATTTTGTCCAAGCACTTGTCTTTATTGTTCTTTTACATCATACCCAATTCATCAATATGAGAAAAAGACTTGGGAATATTTAAAGGCATTGAAAAAAGAAATTGCTTATATTAAAGAGGCTATGGAAGAAAAAGGAAAAGTTCTTAGTACCATCTATATGGGTGGAGGAACTCCAACTTCTCTATCTGCAGAGCAACTTGACGATCTTCTTTCCTATGTAAGAACGGTGTTTGATCTTGATAATCCAAAGAGTCAATTATTGGAGTTCACCGTAGAAGCAGGAAGACCAGATAGTATTACAAGAGAGAAGTTACGGGCTCTTAAAAAGAATAAAATTGATCGCATTAGTATCAATCCGCAGACAATGAAAAACGATACATTAAAATTAATTGGAAGAGCACATTCTGTGGAAGATACGAAAAAAGCGTTTGAGATGGCAAGAGAAGAAGGAATCAGCAACATTAATATGGATATGATTGTAGGACTTCCAGGGGAAGAATTAAGCGATGTGGAAAATACTCTAAAAGAAATTGAAAAGATGCGACCAGAGAGTCTTACGGTTCATTCCCTTGCTATTAAAAGAGCGGCTAACTTAAATATTCAGATGGAGAAATATCGAAGTCTTGTAAAGGGAAGCACCAATGAGATGCTAATGCTTGTTGATGAATATGCGAAAAAATTAGATCTAGTCCCTTATTACTTATATCGTCAAAAAAATATTCCAGGTAACCTAGAAAATGTAGGATATGCGAAAGAAGGTCTTGAATGTCTTTATAATATTTTAATTATGGAAGAAAAACAGACTATTATGGCAGCTGGTGCAGGGGCTACTACAAAATATGTATGTCATAGTGAAAATCGCATTGAGCGGGCAGAAAATGTTAAAAATGTAGATCAGTATATGGAACGAATTGATGAGATGATTGAACGCAAGCGAGCACTTCTTTTAAAAGGTTAAGAAAGGAGTTATTGGGGTGAAGAAGTTAGTAAAAGATTTAGGTGATTTTCCAGTAATTGAGACGGATTTCATGGAGAATATTGTGCATGGAATGATGGTAAGTAAACTTGCTTATATGCTTGGAAAAGAACTAAACTTTTCGGAAGAACGCTGTCACGATCTGGCTGTTGCGGGCATGGTACATGATATTGGAAAGCTAAAACTCAATCATTATGTCAATGAGAATAATAAAGATATTATGCGTGTGGACGAGTTGCGTTATGTAAGGACACATTCTACAATTGGATATGCTATTTTACGGGAACGAGGATATCCAGAAGTTGTATTAAAATCGGTTCTCTATCATCATGAAAATTATGATGGTACTGGGTATCCAAGTAATTTAGAGGGAGAGAGAATTCCTCGTGGTGCAAGGGTGTTGCGTATTTGTGACTCGTTTGCTGCCCTTATATCGAATCGGACGTATCGTAGTGCTTTTGATAAAGATACGGCGATTGAATTGATGATAGAAGATATTAAGTATTTTGATCTAAAAATGTTTTTAGCATTTCAGAAAATGTTACAGTCAGAAGAACTGATGAAGGCACTTGACAATATAGAGCTATGTAGCTAACATAATAAAAGATCTTCTTTCCGATGAAAAAGGAAAACGGATGGAAGAAATGATTAGATTTTCAGTAAAAAGGAGAAAACAATGGCTGAATCAATGAGAGGTCTGCACAGAACTCACCGTTGTGCAGAAGTGAGCAATAAAAATATTGGTGAAACAGTAACCTTAATGGGTTGGGTACAAAAAAGCCGTAACAAAGGAAGTCTTATTTTTGTTGATTTAAGAGATCGTTCTGGCATCATGCAAATTATTTTCGAAGAAGGAAAAACAGCGCCAGAATATTTTGAAAAAGCTGGAAAATTAAGAAGTGAATTTGTAATCGCTGTCGTTGGTCGTGTGGCCGCTCGTTCTGGTGCGGTAAACGAAAACCTTGCGACAGGAGATATTGAAATTCTTGCAGATGAACTTCGTATTTTATCAGAAGCGGATACCCCTCCATTTCCAGTAGAAGAAAATAGTAAAACAAAAGAAGAACTTCGTTTAAAATATCGTTATCTTGATTTAAGAAGACCAGATCTTCAAAGAAACTTAATGATGAGAAGTAAAGTGGCCACATTGACTCGTCAATTTTTAGCAGAGGAAGGATTTTTAGAAATTGAAACACCAATGCTTACAAAGAGTACACCGGAAGGAGCGAGAGATTACTTAGTTCCTAGCCGTGTGCACCCAGGTAATTTCTATGCACTTCCACAATCTCCTCAGATTTTTAAGCAGTTATTAATGTGCTCTGGATACGATCGTTATTTCCAAATCGTAAAATGTTTCCGTGATGAAGATTTAAGAGCCGATCGTCAGCCAGAATTTACACAGATCGATATGGAATTATCTTTTGTGGACGTAGATGATGTTATTGATGTCAATGAAAGACTTCTTGCAAAATTATTTAAAGAAGTATTAGATGTAGAAATCAGTCTTCCAATTCAGAGAATGACATGGCAAGAAGCGATGGATCGTTTTGGTTCTGATAAGCCAGATACTCGTTTTGGCATGGAACTTGTTAACGTATCCGATGTTGTAAAAAATTGCGAATTTGTTGTATTTAAATCTGCCTTAGAAAATGGTGGAAGTGTTCGTGGTATTAATGCAAAAGGAAATGGCAATATGCCACGTAAGAAAATAGATGCTCTTGTTGAGTTTGCAAAAACATATGGTGCAAAAGGACTTGCTTATATTGCAATCAATGAAGATGGTACTGTGAAATCTTCTTTTGCGAAATTTATGAAAGAAGAAGAGATGACATCACTTATTCAGGCAATGGGTGGAGAAAATGGAGATTTACTTCTTTTTGCTGCTGACAAAAATCAAGTTGTTTGGGATGTGTTAGGTGCTCTTCGCCTTGAGATTGCAAAACAGATGGATATTCTTGATAAGAACCAATATAATTTCTTATGGGTAACAGAGTTCCCACTTCTTGAGTGGTCAGAAGAACAAAATCGTTACACAGCAATGCACCATCCGTTTACAATGCCAATGGAAGAAGATCTTCCTTATCTTGAAACTGAGCCAGGAAGAGTTCGTGCAAAGGCATATGATATTGTATTAAACGGTACAGAAATCGGTGGTGGAAGCGTTCGTATTTTCCAAGATGATGTACAGGAAAAAATGTTTGAAGCTCTTGGATTTACAAAAGAAGAGGCATACGAACGTTTCGGATTCTTATTAGATGCATTTAAATATGGAGTACCACCACATGCAGGACTCGCTTATGGTCTTGATCGCCTTGTTATGCTTATGGCAAAAGAAGATAGCATTCGTGACGTTATCGCGTTCCCTAAAGTAAAAGATGCTTCTTGTTTAATGACAGATGCACCAAATGTAGTGGATGCAAAACAGCTTGATGAATTAGCACTTTCTATTAATCAAGCAATGCTAAAAGAAACAGAAGAAGAATAGGAAAAGAAGCCTTTATTGATAGTCAAAGAGCTATCGATAAGGGCTTTTTTTATGGTGTAAGAAATTTTGTTTTCTATATCAGAAAAAGCTACGTGTAAACGATGTGTAGTTTGTGCGCCGTAAAGTGTACTTTGCATACTTAGATTTTTTTGGGAAAATTCTGAAAAATATATGATATTTCTGAATTGTCTCTTTTAATATTAATAAAATTAGAAATAAAAGTTAGAAATATAGAAATAACGAAAATATTAAGAAAATTAAAATGAGTTATTA
>UQVN01000013.1 GCA_900544525.1 uncultured Eubacteriales bacterium | reverse complement strand
GAATGTTCAGCTTAAACGGAGCTAACTTATTTTTTACCGTTAAAGTACCGTCTCCATTCTTTTCTTCCGCAAAGAAAATTCCCATATCTTCTGTGGGCTTTGTAATTGCCTGAACTTTATTGTCTGCGGTGACTTCAAATTCAAATACACTGGTATTTGGCAGATATCCCTCTGCCGGAGACATTTCCACCACCTGATGTTTTCCTACTGCAAGACCTTGTAGCTGAATTTCTCCCTTGTCATCTGTGGCATAATCCTTTGTTGTTCCATCCGGCATCGTGTGACGGAAAACAGTACCGGGAATACGGACGTTCTTTCCATCCTGTACCTTTATAATCTTTACACTTACGCTGTCTTCCTCGATTTCCGGTGTTACATAAGACTGAGCACCTTCTGATGTTCCTGGTGGTGTAATCTTTCTAATAAAGGTTTCTCCATTCATGTGATATCCTGCCGGTGCTTTTGTTTCTTTTATTACCAAAGTTCCTACTGGCATAGATGGAATACCATCTTGATTGTAATAAAAACTATCTCCACTTATTTTATAATCTTCTTTAAAATGGATAAAACCTTTTTCATCTGTTGCAAACACCCATATTTTATCCGCCGTCTTTCCTAGTGTTTCCGGGTCTGTGTCTTCTGGATACTCCCCTTTATAAAATTTAAAGGTAAACTCCGCACCCTTTAAGCTCCCCTGTCCTGCCGGTACCGGATTTCCCGTATCTTTATCTATTTTCCTGATTAAAATTCGTATTGGGTCCATTAATGGTGTTTCTTTTGAAGCAATCTGGTATTCCAAATTTCCGGAGTCTGCTGTTAAGTCTACGGTATAAACTGTTTTATCCAGTGCATATCCCGGTGAGGCTTTCGTTTCTTTTACATAATAAGTCCCAAGCTTTAATCCGTCTTTTTCTGCATATCCATTCTCGTCTGTTATCAGCTTGTCTATATAGTCTGTGCAATCCTGATTACTGTAAATGGAATATTCTGCCCCTTTTAAAGAATAAGCATTGTTCCCATCCGTACACTCTGGATTTGCAGACTGCTTTTGCAGCGTAATTTTTCCAAAAGCCGGAGGTTCTTGTGAATATAAATCCACGCCTATTTCATCGTAAGAGCCAGCCTCTCTTAAATCAGCCTCATATACCGTTGTATCTAATCCAAATCCCTCCGGTGCTTCGATTTCCTGAATATAATAATGCCATAACGGAAGATTATTGATCTCACCATACCCACTTTCATCTGTCGTGATTACAAAATCAGGTTTTCCATTTCCAACGGAGCCTTCCCAATTCCATACTCCATATTTAGCCCCTGCTAAAGACTTATCCGTAGGTATTTTGGATGACTTATGAAGTCTAATCTCTGCTGTCTTAATCGGTTCTGGATGTTCAAACGTATAATTGGTTGTATTTAAAGTAACCGGATACCATGTGCTGTCAAGCTTATAGCCTTTAGGCGGTACTGTCTCCTGTATTTGATAATTACCGGACTCCGGTAGATAACACCAGCCATAACCATATTTATCCGTTGTTATAGCGTCATAATAATACTCGCCTGTTTTCTCATTCCATACCGTATATTTCGCACCTTCTAAAGAGTAAGCCGGGTTACTATCAATCGCCCATTTTGCATAAGCTTCAGCGTCATACCATACACCATTTACATATCCACCGTTAGAGGATGGTTTTTTCTGAATTGCAAGCCAAGGTGACTGGTACTCATAATCCCATGTACTTAAGGGCTGTCTGCTATCCGGATTAGCTTTGTTGTACCAATAATAACAATCCCTTGGTGTCATATTCTGGTAATTATCGTGCGCCCATTTCCAGCCATTGTTCATTAAGTCAGAAACATGATTTGAGATATAGCAGCTACTATCTCCCGGACAATGAACACCATTTCCAAATTCTATGTACGCATCCTGCGGATACCAGCCTTCTACGGTGTTTAAAACAGCCCAGATAGCACATTGTCTTAATGCGTAAAGATTGTTGTCCGATAAATGTTGGTGATAAATCGCTTGGTCGTCAATATACTTTAGCATAGCGCATACTAATTGAATGGTTTGTTCATTGTAGCGTTCTGACATCGGTTGACACACGAACGTTCCACCGGCAAATTTAATATCCGGATCTGCACAATATGCTTTCTCGTGATAATAGGTATTATTGGGATCATCCGGATTTTTAAACCCTAAAACACCTTCTTTCCAGCTATGCAGAATAGTATTACCTGAAGGACGATACAACACAATATCAATTTGAATACCAGAGTTAGAAGCAGAAACCAATTTGCCGGCATAGCGTTCGTCCCACTTGTTCCATCTGGGATCAGCCGCATAAGTAGAGCTGTCTTGTGTGTTTGCAAATCCTACACCAATTTCCTGTGCTTCTCTGTAAATCTTTTCAGCATCATATAAAGGTTTTCTGTCATCTATCTCTTTCGATACTTCTTCTGACTCTATAAGTTCTTCTTTCTCATTTTCAGTTTGTACCGCTTCTCCTTTTTCTTGAAAAGGCTCTATCAAATTTTGAGGTTCTGCCTGTACATTATTTTGGAAAAAAATACCAGCAAATGTCAGTACAGCTAATGCAAATGCAATGAATTTCTTCCCTGTTTTCTTTCTACCTTTCATACGGTTCCCCCCTTTCTTCTTTTTCTTTCATTTCTATTAACTGTTTCATATATTTTTCCTGTTCTGCCAAATCATCTTCTCTACTACTAATCCGCACTAAGGAATATATGAATACGAGAATGAAAATAATTAGTACCACTGCTACTGCTATAACCGTCATTTTATTTCCCCTTCCTTTACCGTAATCTTAACTAAAAGGTAATTCCTCATCTATTCCTTCCGGAATGTTCATAAATCCGTTTGCATCTTCCGGCATCATTGGCGCATTACTCTGTGCCTTCTCACCATTTTCTGTATGCGATTTACTTTCAGCAAAATTCTGTTCTTCTATTACAACATCGGTTGTATAAATTTTAATGCCGTCTCTGTTTGTATAACTTCCTGTTTGTATTCTGCCGCTTACTATAATACGCATGCCCTGACGGAAATACCTATCTGCAAATTCTGCCTGTTTGGCAAAAGCTACACAGCTTATAAAATCTGCGGTTGCTTCGCCCTCTTTTTTAAAACGGCGCTCCACAGCCAGCGTATATCTGGCAATGGCTATTGAATTTTCACCAGCAGAATATCTTACTTCAGGATCTCTTGTTAAACGTCCCATCAAAATTACTTTATTCATCTGCTTCTCCTTTTTGCCTTATGTCTTCCAGTGTGCTTAAGATTGCTATAACAGCGTAAAACAAGAACCTTTATCAACCGCAGCAATCAGGAAAACATTGTAAAATGGTTTTCTGTTTGTAAGGTTTTCACAGGGGCTTGGGGAGGTAGTCCCCATACTTCCTAAAAAAGAAAATCAGCCCCAAAAATTTCCTCTGTTTACTGCCATAGTAATATTACTTCGCCATTCCGGATGGCAGGATGTTGTTCCGGGATTTGGATGTCTTGGATACCATGTATTTTTATCAACGACAAATTCAATGATGCACGTACCGTTTAAATGTCCCCATTTGTTACATCCGGGATCATTTTGGTTTTTTATATCCCCAATAATGCACTTTAAAACTTGTCCGTTTTCTTTGTAAAAATCCACATAATCTCCAATCCCTCCAAACGTTGTAGTGCAGGCAATTACATATCTGTCTCCAATCCTTCCAAAACCTTCTGCGTCAAAATTCATCCCAGCTTCCTGCCTTAATTTATATTGCAAAGAAGTAGGAGATGTAATCATCTGCCATCCCATGTAAGTATGTACAGAGCCTAAGCCAGATGGGACAACTATTCTTTCTCCCTCTCCCATAGGACCGGCACCAGTGTTTCCGGCAGGATATTCCGGAGAACAAAATCCTGTAATCCTTGCGTTTGACTTTGCATAATTTCTCTGATTAACCTCACTTCCAAGATGAAAAGGTGTTGTGGAAGACTGCCCGGTATTTCCTTCAATCGTGGTGACAATATCTGTTTCTGCATCATATCCAACCACTAACCCGGTATGTGTACTTGTCCCATAAATAATGATGTCTCCGGGTTTTGGGTTATATGCTTCCTCCTTATAATGAAATCTTCCTATATTTTTATAGTGGGAATAAAATCCATATACCGAAGCGGTTTTCGGGATAATTCCCTGTTCTATGTATCCACACTGGTCTGCACACCAAGAGACAAACATTGCACACCAGTCAGCATTCATGCCGTACCAGTTTTTATACTTATAGCCACCTCTATTTTCTTCCCGGTTCGCATATTCTTGCTGCGCAACTGCAACAATATCCATTCCTCCTGTTCCAGAAGCACCTAAACCACCCATTTGACTTTGCATATATGCGATTTTCTGCATTTCATCTTGTGCCACAACGACTGTAATTATTGTAAATAACAGAATAAAACCTGAACATGAAACCAAAACGATTGACAAGATAAGTTTTTTCAAAAACCGTTTCGGCTGCATCTTTATACACCTCCACGGAACAGTTTCAATTCTTCCTCACTTGCAAATATTTTCACATGATACGTGTTCATGCCTGAAATGGAGAAAAAACATTCTCCACGTTCCAAAATAGAAATTTTTTCTTTTTGTATTTCCGTCAGGTTTCTTCCGTATACAGCGTCGATGGTTTCTTTTACACTCTCATCTTGTTGGAAGGTAAACTTATATTGTGCCAGCTCAAAGACAGAAGACATTGCCTGTATCTTATTCCTATCCTGTACGGAAGACGGATAATAGCTTCGGATGGACTGTGCTGCCAGTATAATCCCAATAAAATATTTTCTACCTTCCTGCAGAAAGCGTGTCAGCATATCCAAGCACTGTAAATATTGTGTGCTGATAATACGTGGCGCTTCGTCAATAATAATTAAGAAACGTATAATATCTTCAAACTCAATTTTTCCTGTCTCATAAAGCTGCTTCATCGTATATCCATTTATTGTGCTGTCGTTATAACACAGGTTTAACATGTTAAAAACGATAGCTTGAAAAACATTTGCAGCAAATTCTTTCAAATCGCTAATGTCAAAGGTTACTACCTGTTCATCCAAAATAGAAACTGATGTATAACCATTGAATACATTTCCATACGTTCCCATATAAGATGATATTGTGTCCTTTACTTTCTGAAGCAATAGAATGTTATATACGGCAATTTCTTTTTCCACATCATTGTAAGTATTATTCGTCTGCCTATTGATTTCTTCTTCTAATAACGCAATGAAATCTGAAAAAATAGGGTATTGTCTTGCCGGAAGACCAGTAATCTTAATTTCTTTATTCTGAATACTGGGACTTAATCCAAAAGCCCGATACAATTCATCTAACATTTCCTGATACTTATTCAATTCTTCGGTACTTACATCTGGCTTCAAAAACTTATAAAAAGTAATCAGCTTTGTAATATGGATAGAATAATTATTTTTCTCATTTTCGCTGGTTTTTAATATTTCCAATGGATTAACAATTCCCTCACTCCCATCCAGCTTTAATACTTTTCCTCCAAATTCGTATGTAAGTTCCCGAAATTCACCAGAAATATCAAATGCCCTGACAAAATTTCCCCGCATAGCATTATCTTTAAACAGCTTTTTCAAAAGTGTGGATTTTCCAGAACCCATGAGACCAGCAACAGAGGCATTGTAATTCTTCCTCTGTTCGTCTGCATGAAAAATATCAAAAAGGAAATTTCCGCCACTTAATGTAAAGCCCAATACAGAACCATGAGGATCTTCTAAATCTGAGAAATGAAAAGGATTTCCACCTGCAAGTGTTTTCGAAGAAACCGGTTGTCCTTCCATTGCATATAAGGCTTCCTGTTGCTCACCATAAGGTAAAAACATTGCCTGCCAATCCCTCTCTGTTTCATTCAACATAATTGCTGCCTTGAAACCAGAGGTATTTAACTCTGATAAAATTTCTTTTATATTTTTTTCTAAATCGTGCAGTGTAAGTCCGGAGACATAGATCCGGACATGAAGCAGCTTAATGATTTCTTTCATTCGATTGATTTCTTCAAAAATCTGCTTCATTTCTAAATATTTCTGCCTTGCATCGTATTTATCCGCAGGATGCTCCGACATCTGATACCTTAAATCCTGTTCCTCCATGGAGCGGTTTAAATTTCTCTTTACTTCTTGTGTATCTTCTGTTTTAACATCAACTACTGCAATGGTACTAGGTATATTCATTAACGTAGATAACCAGTTGCTATGTACCCTATCCGGATATTCATAGACATGTATGCAGCTTTGATATCCTGTGCCAGTAAGAATATGTGCCTCGTCCCGAAAAGATATCCCTCCTACGGGCTGTATTTTTTCCAGAAGATATTCATCTATTTCTTCCTGCTGTTTTTTTCTTCGCATTTCTGTTATCTCCTTTGTTTAGACATCAAAAAGCTGAATATTCTGATTTGACATTTTGGATAACACCTGACATTTCTTATGAAAACTCATTTCTTCTAATGATTTCTCTTTTCCGTTTCCCATAATTTTGAGGTTGCGCATAATAAACTCCTTATGTTCCTCCTTACTTTCTGAAAAAAAGAAAAGATAATATTCCCTTTTTGTCCTGTTTTTTTCCAGCCAAATCAATTCGTCCAGAGATTTCTGAAGCCATTTTTTCTTGTGCATATCCTTACATTTTTCTATCTGCCGACGAAAATACGCTTGCTGTTGTTTCGTATTGCATGGAAAATTTAAAGAAACCCATTTGACTTCTGCTCCATTCATCTTGTTAAATTTCCATAGTTTTAGAAACTCTATCTCTTTTTCTATTTCTGACATATTTTCTAAATCCTTGGAAACCACCTGCATAATGTCTACAATCTTGCCTCTTTTATCGAAAAAGTAGCCTTCCTGTGCAACTTTTCGAAGCGGCATTACGGTACTTACCCTTTCCGAAGCTTTTTCTTTAATACTTATCAATTTCTTCCCTTTCTATTGTAAGCTTTAATGTTTTCAGTCGTTTTATTGCACTGACATTCCTCACCGGTCTATAAATCGACTTATCCCTAAAAAAGAAAATCAAAATGCTTTGATACATTTTCCGTTTTCGATTAAAGTAACTAGGCATCGTAAAAAAGATGCCCGTACCGATTGCAAAAATTGCATACGGAAGCATAAGCTGGGTATGTACAAAAACTCTCAAAGAATAAAACAATATCCAATAAAAACATAAGAAGTAAAATGTTGATACCAGAAGTTTCCCTGCTACTTTCGTCTCTGATTTGATTTCAGAAGCAATATTATATTCGTCTTCCATTTTTCCTCCTACTATTCGTCCATTAGTGTATCTTTTAATTCTTCATCAATTTTTTTTGCCTTTTTTAGCTGTCGCTGCATTTCTGCAATCGATGCTCCTGCTCCTGTGTTTGCCGGATTTAAGTTGTTTACAGTGCTGCCTGAGAAGTCATTCGAGTTGCTTCCATACATACTATAATTTCCATCTAAGCTGCTTCCTTGTTCTATCGTGCGAGTACCTTCCAGTGTTTCCTTTCCTGTATTGCTCGCATTAGAAGATATCCCCTCCGACGTCGCCTGCATTGTTGTTTCCAATTCATTTGATGTCCCGTTTAGATTTTCTCCGGTAGCTGTCTGATTTCCTTGCATCTCCTTCACGGTATTATCCAAGCCGGATGCTGCTCCATCTAAGCTGCTCTTTTCTCCGGATACTCCCTGATTTCCTTGCATCTCCTTCACGGTATCATCCAAACCAGAAGTTGCTTCATTTAGGCTACTCTTTTCTCCGGATACTCCCTGATTTCCTTGCATCTCCTTCACGGTATCATCCAAACCAGAAGTTGCTTCATTTAGGCTACTCCTTTCTCCGGATACTCCCTGATTTCCTTGCATTTCTTTCATGGTGTTATCCAAGCCAGAAGTTGCTTCATTTAAGCTGCTCTTTTCTCCGGATACTCCCTGATTTCCTTGCATTTCTTTCATGGTGTTATCCAAGCCGGATGCTGCTCCGTCTAAGCTGCTCTTTTCTCCGGATACTTCCTGATTTCCTTGCATTTCTTTCATGGTGTTATCCAAGCCAGATGCTGCTCCGTCTAAGTTGCTCTTTTCTCCGGATACTTCCTGATTTCCTTGCATTTCTTTCATGGTGTTATCCAAGCCAGATGCTGCTTCATTTAAGCTGCTCTTTTCTCCGGATACTTCTTGGTTTCCTTGCATTTCTTTCATGGTGTTATCCAAGCCAGAAGTTGCTTCATTTAAGCTGCTCTTTTCTCCGGATACTCCCTGATTTCCCGGCATCTCTTTCATAATGTTATCTAAATCAGATGTTGCCATATTTAAGTTATTCTTTTCTCCCAGCTCTTGTGTACCTTGAGACATTTTTTGCATTGCACTATCTAATTGCTCTGGTTTTTCATCCAAATTATCGGTATTCTCCTTATTTAGATTTTCCTGCATCTTCTTTACAATGGAGTCATCCTGTAACTCTGACGGTGCTTCATTCATGCTTTTAATCATGCTGTCATATTTCCCTTGTGCTGATGTAGCATTACTCATTTTTTTCATTTCTGCTTCTAATCCATTTTCTTTCTGTAATCCTTCCGGATTGTTTGCAGACTGATTTTCACCGGTATTTCTTACGGATGCACTACCACTGCCACCTCCACCAGATGGATTATTTGGAGAATTTGGAAGCCCCGGCATATCCTTTCCATTATCCGGTAAACCTGTTCCATTAGATGAAAAAGAGGAAGGTGTACCCGGCATAGGCTTCACTGCTTTATCTGCCGCCCAGCCAAAACCATTTGCTAAGGTCTTTCCTGCTGATGCAAGATGTCCCGGAACACTTGCAGCTCCATGTATTGCCTGTTTGGCTGCATACATCATCCCTAGACCACCAGACAATCCAACATTTTGTCCTGTTACTTTCTCAATGATGGATGGACCGGAAATAATCGCAAATGCTAAAAGTACAAGGATAATTGCGTTTACGATACCATGATCCACAAATAAATCATTCAACCATGCTTGAAATAATGTATAAATACGAACAGATAATGCTGTTAAAAATAAAGCAATATACCCATCTTTCATAATATTTAAGATCATCCATGTTTTTTTCGAACCGGTAAGATCTGCGGAATATAAAATACTGAGCACCTGCCCTATCACAAGATCGTTAATGATTTTTACGACAACCCAAGACATGGAAAGATAAACCGCTGCGAATGCAAACAATGTTAAGATGCAAATGGGATAGTTCACATGATAACGATAGTAAAACTCATTTCCAGTATCATCATCACCCTCTGAATTCCATCCCCATCCATTTTTTACATCGCCGAGTGTAAAAGTTGCATCCGCAGTCACTTTAAGCCGTTTTTTTAACAGCTCTTTTCCTGCTCCCGACAGTTGTTCATCCTTATAGTTCAATGTTTCTCTCACCCGAATGCTATTAAACATTTCATCTGTCAGCTCCGGATAGTGATAATTTTCAATATTATCTTTACTAAAGCTCATTAGACCATTTTCTTCTTTTTGGTCTACATACAAAAGGTCTGTGATGTTTGCATTTACCACATCATTTGCCACTGTATGATTTTCTCCGATTGCCCATGTCACTAATCCGGTATCTGTTTCTGTATCATAAAGAGCTTTATTTAACTGCGATATAATATAGAAAGAACAGGTAACGACTGCAACTGTCAGTAAAATACTTCTTAGGAAATTCGGAAATTTGCTGTTAAACAGCATCAGCATTAACCCTACCGCAGTAATACTTAAAAGCAAAATAGCGTGATACATTGGCTGCATACTAGAAATTAAATTCTGGATATTGTCACTGGTGGAGAAGGTAAGCAGTTCAAAGCAATACAGATAAAGCTCTTCCGCCGTTACACAGATTGTCCGTAAACCCGAAACAAGCCACCATCCCAAGCTTCGAATAATATCTCCAAACCAATCGTTCTGTTGAAAATATTCTGTATTATGGCTTAATACATCGATTATTTCATCTTCAGATGGAATTGCCAAAACTGCCTGTGAAAAAAGAAAAATCATGAAGCAAATTGCTACAATTCCACATATCCTTTTTTTCTTACTTCTCATTGATACGACCTTCTAATATTGATAACATGGTCTTTTTTGACTCTTTTTTCATAAATTCCAACCCTTCTATCTTTTGATAAAGTTCTTCTAAAGGAAGCTTATGCGACCAATTTAAAATTTCTTTATAATCCTCCCCAATTCCATCCATAGCATAACTTTCTAACAGCGCATAATGCCTTTGTGATAAGGAAGCCAGCGTTTTTACTTTCGGCAGCTCTTTTTTTCTTTTTTTAGGAGCTGGTACATTTTCTTCTAAACGCTTCATCACCTTATCAAAATCCATAATATATTCTTCTATATTGGAAATTTCTTTTGTTTTTGGCGCAATTTCTGACAACCGGATTGAACGGGGATCTTCTAAAATCCCTTGCAAATAATCATAACTGAATTTCAGCTTTGTTCCGTCTTCCGCACAGTTATAAATTGGACGTGGTCTTATATCGTTCCCTTCCAAATCTGTACGTTTCATTGCCCTTCTTACGACACTATGTCCCTTTTTCAGTTCCCTTAAATCACTTGCAGACATCAGCGGTTTTTTTTCTGTTCTTTCCGTAAATGTTTTATCTAAGCTTAACTTGCTGCCACTTCTCTGTATGTCTATATAAGTTATCTCACCTAACATCTTACTGAAATATTCCGCTGTTTCTGTGTCATTTCCCATTAAGTAAATCTGATTTCCACAGTTTGCTATGATTGTTGCCGCATCTTTGTCTCCATAAATCTTCTGAATACGTTTTATGGACTGTATATAAAGGTCAAAGGTAATATTCCTTCCCAGACCAACAGTCAGCATATTTGTCATACCCTCAATCAGTGGCATATTACCAAATTCGTTCAAAATATACTTTACCGGTCTTTTACAGGTCATGTACTCATCACACATTCGAGAAAGCATAATATACGATTGTCTGATTAAAATAGACGCAAGTGTATGTAACGAACTGTCATAATCCGGAAAAACAATAAAAAGAGCAATCGGCTGTTCCCCAAATCCAAGTTCTTCCATGTCCAGCTCATTTTCCAGTGATATTTTTATAATTGCATCATTGGAAAAGTTAGTTAGTTTAATTGCCATAGAAGAATAAATATCACCACTGGCACGATCTGAAGCTAAATCTATGGATAAATATTTCAATTTTGCTCTATCGGTAGCTGGTCGCATATTAAAATATCGGTCTAATTCACTTATCCCGTTTTCATCACGTTTCCTTGATAACTCTGAAAACATCACGATAATGCTGTATATATTTACGCATTTTTCATATTTCTCAATTTTCTCAAATGTCACGTCATCCGGAATATAATGAACCGTATCATCCAGTACATAGTCTTCCCCTTGATATTTTTTTAAATTCTCCCTTGCCTGTTCCTGTTCTTCTTCTGGTAAATCTAAAAACTTTTCTTGTTTTTCTTGGAACTTTAGTTTCCGAATATGGTTATACTTTTCATCTTCTTCTAAGCAATCTGTAATATGAGCAATAATCAGAGCAGAAAATAAAGCTGCCGCATTTTCGGTAAAAAAGTCATTCTCTGCTTTTGTTTTTTCTCCTGCACAAAAAATCGAATAGGAATAGGAGTATGCCATTAGTTCTGCTGTTGCATAATCCCCTTGCTTATACAGCTTTAGCATGTTTGCTAAATAGTTAATGCTAATACTGTATTTCGGATTTGACAGGTTATAAAGCAGGGTTTTGTATCCTCTTTTTTCCAATCTTTTCTTAGCAGCCCTGTATTCTTCACCTTTTAAAGCTGTAATCACCATAGATGGCTTTATTTTTGCCCGTGAATAATTATTTGTATTCGGTTCTACATAGATTTTGTCTTTACCAGCTCTTGTAATACCGATTGTGATTGTATTTGTATTTCCATCATCAATGAAATGTTTTCCTTCATAAGTGGAAATCAAAAATCCCGGAAGACCATCATATTCCCCTTCCCGTTCATCAATCTGCCGATATTGCTGTTTCAATTCTTCGACTGTTGTAAAACGGGAAGAGCCTTTCTGATTAACATTAAAATTTTCTTCTGAAAAAGATACTTTTATTTTATAAGCCCATGTGATATCGCATATAAGAAGAAAAAGCAGAAAAATCAGATATAACCACCAAAAAATTATTATTCCCTTCGGCAATGGAAAAATCTTTAAAATTCCCCATATATTTTCTTCTGTAAATAGTTCTACAAGCGTATTTATCAGGAAATTAAAGCATACCGCAAAGAAAATATCTATTACGAAAAGCAGTTTTCTCACATTTTCCTTTTCTGCTAAAATGCGGTTAAGCTGCATCACCCTTTTTTCTTTTTCCGTTTTTTTCAGGATAGAAGCAATCTGATCTTTTAATTTTTTTAAATCAATCTTTTGCATATACTTTTTCTCTTATATTCAAGGTGCTATTTGTAGCACCTTGAAAGGTTTGCACCTTAAAAACTCATTTTTGACTCAATATATGCCGCATACTGTGCTGCACCTGCCACTATCAATCCTCCAACAAAAAGGAAAAAAAGGAAGCCTCCTGCTTTTCGTTTAAATTGTTGTGGAAGCGGTATCATAAATAATAATCCTGATACCAGCATAACAATCGTAGCAATAACTGTAATCTGGTCACTTATCGGAGCTACCAATTCCAATACAATATTAAAAAATTTACTGATTGGATCGGAGTCTCCTGTTCCACCAGCAGTTAAAACAGATAATCCTTTTACATATAAACTATTCATTTTTTCTCCTGTTTCTTCTTTTTCTTGGCAATGACATAAAGAATTGCAACAACTATGGCAACAAAAATTAAAATTCCTGCTCCTGCCATAATGTATTTCACAATTTTATTGTCATCTTTTTCGTATTTTGCTGTTGCAGCTCTTTCGTAGATAAAGGATGTCTGGCTTTCAACTGTCTGTTCTGCCCGATAAGCGGCAACATAGCGGACTTCATTTTTATCCAGTCTCTTTTCATAGTTCGCCCTATAATAATTAACATACTGTTCAATGTCAGCCCTTGCATTCCGACAGGTCTCACCATTTTCATCCGTGTATACATCAGAAGTCCAATAAGTCCGGATTACCCTACTGGTATTCCTATCCGCTCCGACTGATGCTAAAAGTTCCTGTTCATAACCCTGAAGCGGTTGTTCCTGATTGCCTTCTATCTGTATACCATTCCATTCAAAATAGTCTGCATCCATGTTATAAAACTTAATATCAATGTAATTGGGTTTCCATCCACCTCCCTGTTGTACTAAATTTTTCAATTCAGCCGTCACCTGTATGGTCTCACCGGTGGCGGGATCTGTTGTAGAAATGGCTTTTGTCTTGGGAACATCGGATTGCTGTATAGGGTATTGGTAGTCAACAAAACCCGTAACTAATTGTCCTTCGCCGGGAGTAGAGATGGGTTCTTGCTCAACATGTGACAAGTGATAAAGAAAATTATTGTCTTGTAATTCTTCCGGCGGGGCATATTCTTCCTGTGCTCCCACTACTGTTTCTACTTCTTTTGTTAAATACTGGACTTCTTTTTGAGGTGTTTTCTTCAAAGTGCGTACACTAACACCGGACAGAGTGTATTTCTGTCCGTCTTTGATGATCTCTTTATCGAAGTCAGGAATATTTTCCTGTTCATTTTCCGCCTTAAAATTGATTGTTTTACTAAAACTATCCTTTGAAGCAGCCAGAACAGGGGTGCTCGCATAAAGCAGAGCGGCAGCAACTAAGAAAAAAGAAACAAACTTCTTGTTTTTCACGCTGCTTTCCTCCTTGAATTTTTTACAAAATGTATACTTTTTGTACACCATAAGAAAAGGAGGGGAGTTGAACCTTTTACTGGAAATTTTTTAAGAATTGTTTATGATTTTAATAATTGACCTACGTTAAAATCAGAAAATAATAAAGAAAAATTGACATGAAAAAAAGGTATACTTTTTGTCGCATACCTCTGTATCTCAATAATAGCATTGAAACCCGAAAATGACAATGAATTTTGTAAAAAAATATCAAATGTCATTTTAAAACATCTAATTTTTCCCGATTATTTTTTCTTTCGGCAACAAAAAAGCCCTGAAATTACAGCTTCAGGACTTTTTTATAAAATTTTTTTCTATTCCATTGCATTTTTTCTTTCTCTAGCGTATAATATGTTTAAAGGAACAACCGCCCACAAGGGGTTGACCGGATTTATAAGAGATAGAAATACCACCCTAAACCTGTCAAAGTTTTTAGAGGGTGGTTTTTCTATGCTTTAAGTTATTACCGACAAAACGAAAAAATAAATGTCAGCAATGCCAGAATGAACATTCCAAACGACATTAAGTCTTTAAAATCAAAATGTTTCATCAGCACCACCCCCATTCT
Source organism: uncultured Eubacteriales bacterium (assembly GCA_900544525.1). Taxonomy (GTDB): domain Bacteria; phylum Bacillota; class Clostridia; order Lachnospirales; family Lachnospiraceae; genus Scybalomonas. The sequence goes on along the minus strand of UQVN01000013.1, from coordinate 12,232 downwards.
ATGTATTATAAAATGAAGGTCAGCCACCCTGTAACACGATTATTCCTAATTTATATTTTACCATTTTTTTCTTTCGCTTACAATTATTTTTTACTCAAAAAAGCCCTAAAAGTACGGTTTCAGGATTTCCTCATAACTTTTTTCATATTTGATTGCATTTTTTCTTTCTCTGACTTATAATATGTTTAAAGGAACAACCGCCCACAAGGGGTTGACCGATTTTGGAAATAGCATAGAAATGCCACCCTTAAAACCGCTCAAAGTTTTCAGAGGGTGGTTTTTCTATGCCTTAAATCACTACCGACAGAATGAAAAAATGAAGGTCAGTAGTGATAGAATGAACATTCCGAAAGCCATCAAATCTTTAAAATCAAAAATGTTTTAATTCATTATTGACAAAATGCAAAATGAACATCAGAAAAGTGCCTGAAGTATCACCTTCAGGCACTTTTTTGACATCTATTCTTCTACTGCTTCTTCAGCTTCTTTTGACTCTCCACAATGGCTGCATACATATCCAACAAGCTTATGCTCCGTCCATGCTTCCTTATCTACTACCCACTTATCTTCATACACAGCTTCCTTGTCTACAATCCAGCGGTCTTCGTATTCTGCCGGATGCCAAATACTTTGATACACTGCATCTGCTATCTTTACATGTTCATAGTGCCCTTCTTCCGGATGCTCAATGATGTCGTATCCTTTTTCTACAAGCACCTCTTCTTCATGCCACGCACTACAAGCCATATTTCCATTTAACATTTCTTCTTCTTGATGTTTTTCAAGTGCATCATAATCCTTTATAAAGTCCTTTTTACAACCGTTGCAGAGGTAGTGAATTTCATATTTATCCTTTGCCGGATTGTGTACCTTTTCCGTCCATGCTTCCTTGTCTACCACCCAGCGGTCTTCATATTCCGCTTCTTTTATCAGCTTATATTCGGTCCACTGGTCTTTCACCAGCACCTTTTCATAATGTCCTTCTTCCGGTGAAATCAGAACGTTTTCATAGTGTCCTTCTTCCGGATGTTCAATGTCCTCATATTTTTCTTCCCAGTCATGGTCGCATTTTTCCGGTATCCATGCGCCGGATGCGTCTACATAGTAATGATCAATCCATGTATCAGATGCCATTCTTCCGTCAGCATACATGTAATAACAGGTGTCTCCAATCCAATTCCAGCCTTCCCCTAACATCCAGCCTGCACCATCGAAGTAATACCATGCCCCATCTATGTATTTCCATGTGTTTGTCGGATAGCTGCCGTCTGCATACCGATACCACCACTGGTTTCCTGATGCAACCCATTTATCAGTTACCCATTCTCCGGAAGCATTTACATAATCCCCGCCTATCCATGTGCTCTCTGCCATAGCTCCGCCGGAGTACATATAGTAACATTTTCCGTCTATCCAGTGCCAGCCTTTATCCAGCATCCAGCCGTCTTCGCCGAAATAGTACCATGCACCGTTGATTGCAGCCCATTCATTTTCCGGATAGCTGCCATCCGGGAAGGTATACCACCAGCGACCTGCATAGCTTCTCCACTGTGCGGGCTCCGCATCAGGAACCCATGCTCCGGAGGCATCCACATAGCTTCCGTCTACCCATGTGTTCTCTGCCATGTCACCGCCAGAATACATATAATAGCATTTTCCATCAATCCAATGCCAGCCTTCCCCTAACATATAGCCGTAAGAGTCAAAATAGAACCATTTCCCATAAATGCTTTTCCATGTGCTTGTGGGATAAGAACTATCATCTTCCTGCCACCACCAGCCGGTGCTGTTTTGCTGCCAGCTTGCAGCACTTACACTTACCGGCGCTGCCGCTGTTAATAATGCGGCTAATCCCAAAGCTGCGCTTTGTTTCAACACTTTTTGTAATTTCATCCATATACCTTCTTTCTATCAATTTCGTATCAGTTATTTTACTTATATTATACCATAAAAAGGAAACATTGTAAATACTTTTGTTTCTTTTAATTGTGAAAGATACGTTTCTAAACTACCTAAATGTTTCCTTTCGTAAATTTAAATAACAAAATGCCCCAGAGTCGAAGCTCCGGGGCATTTTGTATTTGTCATTATTTCATTCCTTTCATCTATCGTAGCAAGTATAATAGCCTATTATATTTGCAAATAATTAGATAGACAGTAAAACAAAAGAAAAAAAGACAATTAGCCTAGAAGACACCCCAGAGCTGGCACTCTGCGGGTGTTTGTGTTTGCCATGCAAATCATCTCGTTTGCCTATTGGCATTATAGCATACGCTTTTTTTATAATCAATATACCTTTTATTTAAAACAAATCTTCCAAAAATGAAAAAGTAAATTCTACTATGGGTGGAAAAGGTGGAATTTACTCTTCTTCACTAAGAATTTCATCTTACAACTTGTTTATCATTACTATTCTACCCACTTCCCCATAAAAAGATGTTGCATTTAACCAAGACATGATAGACTTATAGTATTTTTTTCTTTTTTGGGAGTGTTATTACTTCTGTGGAGAAAATGTTATTTTTAAATTAAATTTCTGGGGGTTTGTCGCTTGCTTAGTTCCGGAGGAACAGGCTGTTTTTTTTTGGTTGCCAGCTAAGATATAGTTTATTAAAAAAGAATTTAAGAAAAGATATGATTTGTTAAGTGATTATATTTGCCCCAAACCCTTGATTTTACTGGGTTTTTAAGAACTTTCCATCACACAAAATCTGAATGTATTCTTAGAAAATTTCCATGGAACTTGAATATTTTTTCTTACTTCTGACATAAAACTTGAATATATAATTTTTAAATAAACATAAAACTTGAATACTTTTTCTCTCTTTTCCATCCTAAAAAAGAAAAAAAGCTAAAATACACTTTCTCTGCTCTCAAAAAAGTATATCTTAGCTTTTCATTGCTCTTTTTCTGTAACGGAAAATAGACTTAGACAATTCTAAGCCTCAAAATCTTCCTATGCTCTTACAAAAAGTTCTTCCTGTATAATTTTATGTATGAGTTTTGGATTTAATTCCCTTCGCCATTTCTTTTTTTGCTTGCTGCCATTTAGAATTTCTAAGCTCTGCTCTACAATGCTGCTAAGGTTAAAGTCCAATTTCTTAACAATTTTCACATGGTACTGCCTCAAAACTGTTAAAATGTCCTGTTTCTTCTCTGCTTCTATCCCTTTTACCTTATTCCGGCGGCAGGCTGTATCAAAATCATGCAGTCTCTTTTCTTCATTTTCACTTTCACCGGCATTGTAGACTTCGTTTTTCTTAAATGTAAGGAAATACTTCCTTCCATCTTCTAAATATACGCTTAAAAATGGCTTTAATTCCCCTAAATAAGCTCTTGCCATACGATTTGTAAATCCTAATTCCTTAAATTTATTTAAGAAATTTTCCTTCAGGATAGCATAAGAGTCACGTTTCGCTTTCTTACGGTTAATATTCCATTCACGGAGAAGGTAGAGAGCCATCATTTTTGCATTTGCACGCAGCTTCCGGAAGGCTGCGGATTTCACCATTTTAGAGCTCACACTCACATAACCACGTCCATAGTTTTCTTTTCCGGAAAAAGAGTTATTTAAGATTGTAATATCCCAGTCATAGTAATTGCATTTTTGGGCATCAATTAAGCCCTTATTCTGTAAGCTTCTTTTACAGTCATAAAACCCTTGGTAGGATATACCGATGCTTTCACAAACGTCTTTATAGTAAATTCCACTTGCTCTGCCGGCTTCATCCTGAAAACGGGCAACATACAAAAGCAGATCCAGCTCTGCGCTGGTAAGTTTTTCCTTTATCGCTTTTTCCAGTACCTCTATGCTTATCTTCTGCAAAACGACTCCCTCCTTTCTTATTTTTTCTTGGTGCTACAAATAGCACCTACTAAAGAAACCGCTTATTTCCTGCTTTCTTACACAAAAAAACAGATGACAAATACACCTGTATCTATCACCTGTTTCCCTTCACGCACACCCTAATGTTTCGCTCTTAGCAATAAAAATTTTCTTAATAAAAAAATTGACATTTCACGAAAAAAACACAACACCTTATTGACAATTTCATTTTTTATTGCTATAATCCGAAACATAAGATACAGTTTCGGTGTATCTTTTCGGTGTGTATTATCAGTTCGGATGATAGATACACAAGCTGTTTCAGGTGTGACCAGCACCTTAACAGCAACTTTGTATATATAATAATCAAATTTATCTTAACTGTCAAGAAAATTTTGGATATTATATATACTAACTCAAAAATAAACTTGTTAAAGGAGATAAGATACGTCTTATCTCCTTTTGCTTTTCTCCAAAAAACACAGATAAAATCACTTTTTATACTTCTATCATCATCTTCTACCAATATTATTCCATTCTTTTTTTATTTTCTTATTTCGCATAACATTATGAAAAATCAAGCTTTTTTATAGGCAAATACTCCAAAATATGCTATACTTCTTTTCGTTGCTGCTCTCCAATCTGGCAACAGAAAGGAGGTGCTAGATTATAGATGGTTGAAACAATTTTAACTTCTGTTGTGGTAAATATAATGAGTTATTATATTTGCAAATGGTTAGACAGAAAAAATTAGCGGCAATTAGCCTATGAAACGCTCTTCTTGAAAGAGCAGAAAACCCAGAGGGCGCATCCTCTGGGTTTTCATTTTGTGCTAGTTTTATAGATGGTTTTTTCTTTTGCACGTTCATTATAGCATATCCTTTTTTTTAATGCAATATTCTGTCATTTGTTTCCTTTTCTCATTCCAGAATAATCCACAAAAATCACTCTATAACCCCTAGACATGTAGAGAAAGGGGATGTGACATCATGAATGTACTTTCATCATTTTATATCTCTATTGCGGCAAGTATAATCGCCTATTATATTTGCAAGTGGCTGGATGGAGATAAATAGTTGGTAGCCAGCCTTGGGTTTAATCCACCCACCCAAAACGGAATAGAAAAACCCCAGAGATTGCGGCTCTGGGGTTTTTTGTTGTGCCATCTTGGACACTCTCATCATTTTTGCCTACTGGCATTATAACATATTCTAATAGGCATTTCAAGTATTCCCATTCCTGTATAAATTAGTACAGTTTTCTTCACAGTATTTCTCTTGTCTAATAATAGCGCCTCTTACAAGTAAATACTAATCACATCATTTAAAAATATAGCTCTTTCAGAAAAGGTGTTCTGTTTTTCATGGACTTTCATTTATGAATATAGTAGAATATTAGAAATTAAAAATATTTTAGAAATAAAAAAGGAGGAAGGTAATGTATGAGCTGTAAACATTTGTACACAAGCAATTACGGAGAGTATTATTGTGAAACTAATGGGCGATTTCGTAAAATTAATGAGACAAGCATGGGCGAACCAGCAGATTGTGAGTGGTGCGATAGATATTCTTTTAGAGCAAAAGACCCAGAAATAGTTAAAGCTTTTGCAGAATTTGATGCAAAAAACACATCTGATATCTTGCAAAGAGAACATGATTTTTGGGACGATGATGAAGATGAAGAAATCCCACACAGCAAAGCATACGAAAGAAGCTTGCAGATAACTCTTGACCGGCAAAAAAAAGAAAAATTAGGTAATATTATAAATCAGTATTACAAAAGTCTTATTATGAGCTTAGACGATATGTGCGAAACAGAGCTGAAAAAAGATGCTGGAACAGAATGGATTGAATTTGAAACGCCGGATCACTTCCATGCGAAATGTGTCTTATATCCAGATGGAGTGGTACAGATACGCATTGATGAGATTGGAAAAGTAATATATCAAGAGGGAAAACCAGATAAAGATATAATTATTTAATATTTATAAAGTGTTCTCTAAGCAGCTCACTATATTCTAAATCACATTGTTATCTTTTCACCCTCATGTTATAATTAACAAGCTACCGCCCCTAGACAGGTAGAAGGAAGGGGGTGTGTCACCTTGGATATAATCTCATCATTTTATATCTCTATTGCGGCAAGTATAATCGCCTATTATATTTGCAAGTGGCTGGATGGAGATAAATAGTTGGTAGCCAGCCTTGGGTTTAATCCACCCACCCAAAACGGAATAGAAAAACCCCAGAGATTGCGGCTCTGGGGTTTTTTGTTGTGCCATCTTGGACACTCTCATCATTTTTGCCTACTGGCATTATAACATATTCTAATAGGCATTTCAAGTATTCCCGTTCCTGCGTAAATTAGTACAGCTTATTTCCAAAACCATCGCTATTATTATTCTCATGCGGTAATTTTCTGGAACTTGTTACTGCATAGTTTACTATATCTAAAATACGTTATTTTATTTATTAGCTTTCGTCTGTTTTGACTGGATAACTTTTTTTTACCTGTTCTAAACTCTGCATAACAACAGTCGGTTCAACATGATAGTCCCCAACCATATTTAAAACTTGCTCAAATTGTTTTCGTACTCCTTCTCCTACTGGAAAATGATAGCCGAAAGGTAGCCTTCCTTTTTTGTATCTATCTCGGTAATGCTTATAGCAACAATATTTCTGAACATAATGATAAAAATCTTTCATAGTTTTCTCATATTCTTCTGGAATAAGTGTTAAAAGGTTCATTTCATCTCCCATTGGAAATATCACCTTTTTTGATGCTTTCTTTGCTTGTCTTCTATTCATAAATTTCACCTCTTTAAGCATACTTACTTTGGTATTTACCATTGTTGGTATTATTGTAAAACTAATCATTGAGCTTATAAACTCAAGAAAAAAGTAATCGCCGGTCCTGGAAAACTTGCGATTACTTTTTTTACATAATTATTCTGAGACCAACCATACTACCGGTAACCCTCTTTGTGATTATAGAATATCACAGTCTAAAAAAAAATAGCAAGATATGTTCACGAAAAATTATAGAGCCTATTTTCAAGATATTTTTGTTTCAAAACACAGATCAGCTTTTATCTGTGTTTTATATTTATAAAACGTATTTCTGGCAATACCCAATATAGCGATTACCTCCTTATCCTTCAAATTCCCCTCAAAGCTTTTAGACATTTTTATTATTTTATCCTTCATTTCTATGGATTTTTTCGTTTCTACTGTGCAGCCTTTCGCCCTGCCAATTTGTACGCCATCCATCTGTGCCCGAACAATACCCTCTTTAATTCTTGTATGCAAATACTCTACTTCCTGTTCTGCATTTTGAAACGCAATTTCTATCTGTTTCTTTGCCACAATCATTAAATATTTGTCTACCGCTTCCAAAATAATATCTACATCTGTACCAGTTAATTGTATATTGCTGCGTAATGCTTTTTTAAACACATCTGTATTTAAGTGTTCTTCCTTCAGGAATACAAGATTTATGTCTTTATAGAATAAGTCAATGTAACACTCAAACCCTTCTTCTGCTGTCCTGCTCATTCTGCTTACTTCATCAAATACTATCGTGTCTGTTGGTTTCAGTCCTTTAATCAATTTATTCCAAACTGGTCGATCCATAGTCGTACCGGTATATTTCTCTGAAAAAATTATAGCAGTAGGATACCGCTTTTTAATATTCGCAATCTGCCTTTCTACTTTCTGCTTTGTGGTACTGACTCTTACATATCCATATATATGCTCCATAAAATATCTCCATTTAAACTCTAGTTTATTTTGATACTTTTTTTATATCACGATGCAGCTCAAAAATCAATATTTTTAATACTTTTTAACAAAGGTTTATTTTAATACTTTTTAAAGTTCAAAAGTAAGGTGCTACAAATAGCACCTTACTTCAATTTCATATTATCCAATATATTCTTTTTCATATCTTCTGAAAGTAGCTGAACAAATCCCTGCCTGCTCACAAGCTTCTTTCCTACTCAATTTGCCTAACGCTACTTGTGTATATAAACTCTGAAACTCCTCCTTCGAAATCGCTTTTGGTCTTCCGAATTTTACTCCTTTTTCTTGTGCCAAGCGTATACCGTCTGCCTGACTTTGACGTATATCCTCTCTTTGCGCCTGCGCTACGTAACTTAGAATTTGTAACACAAGATCCGTAATAAATTCCCCCAATAAATCTTTACTTCTTCTTGTATCTAATAACGGCATATCTAAAACAACAATCTCAACCTTCCTTTTTTTCGTTAGATAATACCACTGTTGAATAACTTCATCATAATTTCTTCCAAAGCGATCTATTGATTTTACAAAAACTGTGTCGCCGGGTTTTAGTTTTCTTGACATCTTTTTATATTGTGGTCTATCAAAATTCTTTCCTGACTGCTTATCTAAATAGATGTTTGTAATCAAAATTCTTTGTTTTAACAAGTCCACAATTTGTCTGTCTTCATTCTGAGATTTTGAAGATACTCTCGCATATCCATAATTCACGTTCTGTTCCCTGCCTTTGTATGTTAATATATTTTTTGATAATCAAATACAGCTCCGGAAACGGAGTTTTCTGGAAATCATAAAAGGTCATAGCGCAGCCTGCACTATGACCTTTTATAAAACATTAAATATTATCAGGATACATATATACATTGCATTTTCCACATATCAAAGAACCCGTTTTTTTTGCCCTAGCTTTCATTCCACAAACAGGACATTTCATCTTAACAGGAAATGGTCGAATTGGCTTATTTTTTTCTTCTGTTCTTCTTATTACTCTATCTTTCTTTACCGCCTCTTTCACACGTTCCTCTTGCTGCAACTCTTTTTGAAAAAGTATTTTTATTTCCTCTCCTATACCTTTTGTTATATATCCTTTTGTAGGTTCAAATGAAAAAAGAAGTCCTCGTTTCATTCCCTCCTGATAAAAAATCTTATTATGATATCTCATGTTGCGTGAAGTATCTTTCAGTCCATGCTCAAAACAAAAGATATGTATCATTTGATGTAACATATTCATGACGATAGTTTCAAAATCATCTTCCAGTTTTTCCTCATGTACTGTAATCATATACTGCCCCTTATTTCCAAAAGGATTACACGACCAATTTTTACACCTTGTATTAACGCTTATATAAATTTGGGGTGTCAAAAATTGATTATAGAAAACATTCTCATTTAGAGTCCGGAAAAGAAATTGAAGCTCTCTCTTAGTGTTGTTATACATTCTCTCTTTCCTCCTTTTGGATGCAGTAAATTCCAACATTCAGTTTCTTTTAAGACAGCCCTAATAATTCCGCCTGAAGAACTGTATATTCCAACATCGCTTCCAAAAATACCGTTCCTATACTTGTCTTATAATTCTTAGCAATCTTTTCTAATGCTTCTCTATCCTCTAGCGATAGATAAACCGGCTCTATTACCGATTTGCGAACATATTCCGGATTACTTTTTTGTCGTATCAATAACCTCTCGTTAATACTTGGGTTTTCTTGATCTAAATATTTCTGAATAGCTTTCCTATGATACGCTGCTCTTGAAAGTCCCGTTTCATCTAAAATTTTATTCTCCATTTCTGCTAATTTTGCAGTAATGGAAAACGTTGTTCGTGTATTCATCTCCATCCCGCTCCTACCATAAAATTTCTTTTTCCATTTGATGCGTTAAATATAATGTCATATCCCAAACACATAAGGTCGGCGCTTCTACCTTCTTGTCACGTTTTCTTCGAACTCTAATATTCGTATAATATTTTTTATTCATCTCGTCTTCAAATTCAAACGTAACAACTGCTTCAGGATACATTCCCCATATCCAAGGATAAGCTTCAACCACTACCACACCACAAAAATTATACTGTGTCTTATATTGCATTAAAGATGCGTAACCATCTATTGCACGCCGTTTTAAAGCCAGTGCGCTAAACCTATACAAACAGTAAAAAACCATCCATGTAGTAGTAATAAGCATTACATTTCCTTTTACTATGAATAGCAGTAAAATAACACTGAGCATCATTCCCAAAATTACCCATTGTATCCTATTGTAATATTTGTCTCTATTTTTTGTTGCTCGAAGTATTCCGTAATACCATTCTGTGGTATCTTCAGAAAGTTGTTTCACTTCTACCCGTCTTATTTTTCCTTCCATTCCCAATCTCATTATTTTTCCTCAAAGTCTACGGTTCTCATAAAGCACATCTATTCTAATATCTTTTTCAGTTTTTCTATACTTCTCAGATAAATTTCATAATCTTCTTCTTGAAGATATATATCCTTTTCTTTTAATTTCTTCATGATAACGTTAATATCTTTACGAAATTTCTTTCCTGATATTAAAATACCTTCTGGTTTTTCTTCTTCCTCTGTATTTTCTGAGTTTTCTTCTACCGTCGGCTTTCCGGTTAAAGCTTTACTATCTTTTTCATTTTGGAATTTTAAAATATCAATTCTTTCAATTTTCTCACCCGGTTCTTTTTTTGTAGAAACCTCAGTAATAAATTCTTCCTGTTCTTTTTCCGGCATATCGGCAATTTTCTGAGCCGTCGATACTGTAACCTGATCGTCTAAAAGTGCTTGTACTAAAGCTTCTGAACCTCGATTTTCAACTTTTTGAAGCTGTGCTACTTTTGATGGTGAAATCTTCATATCCGCTGCTAAAAGCATTCTTGTTTTTATACCAGTAAGTTCTCCTTTTTCACGCAAAGAGGTGTAAATGGATTGATACCCACGCATTTGTAACAGTAAGTCTCCATCTGTCTTATTTCTTTGTCCTGAGTTTTCCGCAAGGCGTACATAATCTTCTTTTTCTTCATCTGTAAGTGGCAACGTAATCAAATTCGGATTAAATATATGTACTTTTATTTTTCTATCTGAAGACCAAATACCTTCTTGAATTAAATATCCCATAGCACGATATCTTCTCTCACCGGCAACAATTTCATAATCCTTATCTCCTACTTTTTTCAAAATCGGAGGATTTAATATACCTACATCTCTAATAAGCTCTGCGAGCTCTTTTATTTCTTCCTCTTTCATACTCCAATCGTTTTTATCTGTCGTATGTATTTGATCGTGAGTAACCTGAATTTCTTCCATTTCAGCAGATTTCATATTCATAGCTTCCATAAGCCCACTGCCAACCTTAATTGTGGAATTATCATTTCCTTTATTTCCATAAATAGACTGTTGATTATTAAACTGTCTTCCCATTCCTTTTCTTAAAGCGTCTACATTTAATTTAGCCATTTATATCTTCCTCTCTTATCTTTCAGCTATTTTTGCTGGAATTGGTCTATATTTATCCCAAATGCCATCAGAAATCAGTTTTTCCTGCACTTTACATCTTTTCTTTCCGTCTACAAGTAAATATTCTTTCCCTTGTTTTACCACTGTTATCGGTTCACAAATACCATTCTTCTTTATATCTTCCTGCAATTCTTGTTCCGCCTCTGACTCTGTTTGCTCAATTCCTATAATCTGTTCTAAGGTAAGGTAAACATTTCTTTCTTCATCATATTGCTTCAAGTATTCTTCTTTATTATCTGCCATAATAAACTCTGTCAGATGCAAATAATTCGTTGTCAATTTGCTAACTGTCTTCTTTTTGTCCGCAATAAGAAGTGGCAAGTTCAGGTAACTACCCTCTCCAATGAGTTTGGATTTATACATTTTAAATGGCAGCAACACTCCCGGAACCATCTCCTCCAACAGCTCATACGCCATTTTGGGCACTCCTTGATTTTCCCAGCGTGTAAAAAAACATCCTGAAATCTCTAATTTATCATTATAATCCTTAACAGTGCGAATTAAATCTAACGCATAAGCTACACCTTCTAAGCTGTCTCCATCTGTTGTTGTCGGTATGTAAGCTTCATCACAGACTGCTAAGCCGTTCACATTCGCAATCGAAACTGAAGGAGCACAGTCTATAATACAATAATCATATTCGCTTTCTATTTTTTTGATATGTCCTTTTAAACGAAACTGTGGTGGTACGGTTACATCTGCCTTAATCCGGTCCTGCACATCTCCTAATTGCAGATCAGACGGGATAATATCTAAGTTTTGATATACTGTTTTCCGGATACAATCATGAACGTCCATATTCCTATTTAACAATAAATCTGAAATCGAATTATCTATGCTTCTAATGTCGCCATGTAATTTGCGTTCTAATCTTTCATATACATTGATGTTGCTGAAACGTGCCGTTGTATTTGCCTGTGGATCAAGGTCTATCATTAAAACTCTTTTATTATACTGTGTTGCTAAAATATGTGCCACGGAAGTAACACTAGCTGTTTTAGCAACTCCTCCCTTAATATTCACAAATGCCACTGTCTTCATAATATTCTCCTCTCTCATAAATAAACTTGTTTTTTAATTTATTACAT
>UQVN01000012.1 GCA_900544525.1 uncultured Eubacteriales bacterium | reverse complement strand
TTCATTTTGAATAGAGAAAAATTTATAAAAAAATAGTTTGTTTTTTGTAATTTTTTGGTATAATAATACTAAATAGTAGTTTAAAATGACAGTGAATTCAATGTTAGGAGGGATTACTATGAGATGGCAAGATAAGTGTGTCAATGAATTGTTAAAAAGAAATTTGTTTTTATCCATTGTTCATTTAGAACGATTTGAACAAATCCTTCAAAGGGTGAAAGAAGAACCGTTTTTTACAAAAGGGGTATGCAAATGTCTGTTTTTGCTGTCTTGGGAGCCAGAAAAAGCATCTCAAGTTCAAGAGATTTTAATGGAAATGAAAGGTAGAGGAGAGAGTGAGAAAGAATACTTAGTGCAATCCGCTGATCGACTGTTTCCGAATGAGCAACTAGAACAAGTGATGAAACAACTTTTTTTAGAATTTTTGACAAAAGAGGGAGAAACCCCAGATGAAAACGTGCTTTTAGGGCTTTCTTTCACAAGAATCGATATTGGCGATAATGCTTTAGAGGCAAGTCGAGTGATTGATAGCCTTAGTACAAAATAGGATGGGGAATGGAAAAATACCTTTGCAATACAGAAGGGGGGCGATTGTAAAGGTATTTTTTTCGTGTAAGTCAGAAAAATAAATAGAAAGATTAGGTGAAAATATGAAGATTACAGAAGGAACCTTAGTGGTGATTGATCGAATTGAAGATGGGATCGTTACAGTGGAAATGGAAGATGAAACAATTGAGCATTGGAAAAGAGAAGAGATGCCAGAAGGAATAAAGGAAGGATATGTTCTTTGTTATCATAATGGACAATGGACGATCGATATGGTAGCTTACGAAAAAAGAAAAAGAGAAATGGAAGAACTACTGAGTGGCTTTTTTGATTAAAAATTATAAAATTTATTTTGGAAAATCGCTAGGCAATTCTTCCCTTCAATTTCATATAAAAATTTGCTATAATGAAAAAGATACAGATAATATGGAAGAGTTATCTACATGGTTATTTTGTGGAACATAGAATTCATAAAGAAGAGAAAGGAAGCATTATGAGTTACGCAGATACATTATTTATAAATATGTGCAAAGATATTTTAGAAAACGGAATGAGTACAGAGGGAGAAAAAGTGCGCCCTCATTGGGAAGACGGAACTCCTGCCTATACGATTAAGAAATTTGGAGTTGTCAATCGTTATGATTTATCAAAAGAGTTTCCAGCCCTTACATTGAGAAAGACTTATATAAAGTCAGCGATTGATGAATTGCTTTGGATTTGGCAAAAGAAATCCAACAACATTCATGACCTAAGTAGTCATATTTGGGATAGTTGGGCAGATGAAAATGGCTCTATCGGTAAGGCATATGGATATCAGTTAGGAGTGAAACACCAGTATAAAGAAGGAATGATGGATCAAGTGGATCGTGTTATCTATGATTTAAAAAACAATCCATACAGTCGTCGTATTATGACAAATATTTATACATTTGCGGATTTACATGAAATGAATTTATACCCATGTGCTTATAGCATGACATTTAATGTAACAAAGAAAAAAGACAGTGATAAGCTTGTATTAAATGGAATTTTAAATCAGCGTTCCCAAGATATTTTAGCAGCCAATAACTGGAATGTAGTGCAATATGCAGTATTACTTCATATGTTAGCACAAGTTTGCGATATGGAAGTTGGAGAATTAGTGCATGTGATTGCAGATGCCCATATTTATGATCGCCATATTCCAATTATTGAAGAACTGATAAAACGTCCAACTCATCCTGCACCAAAGTTTTCTATGAATCCAGAAATAAAAGATTTCTATCAGTTTACAAAAGACGACTTTAAAATTGAAGATTATGAGGCGGGAGAACAAATTAAAAATATTCCAATTGCAATTTAAAAAGAGTATGGAAAAGTAGGAAGGAATAGAAAGAAAGGAAGTTATCGTTTATGAATTTGATTGTAAATGCGGATAAAAATTGGGCAATTGGTTTTAATAATAAATTATTAGTGCATATTCCAGATGATATGAAATTTTTCCGTCAAATGACAACAGGGAAAGTTGTTGTTATGGGAAGAAAGACGTTAGAAAGTTTTCCAAACCAAATGCCACTGGCGAAAAGAACCAATATTGTATTGACGACGGATAAGAATTATACAAAAAAGGATGCGATTATTGTTCATAGTCAAGAAGAATTGTTAGAAGAGTTAAAAAAATATCCAAGTGAAGATATTTATATTATCGGTGGAGAAAGCATTTATAAAATGATGTTACCATATTGTGATACTGCACATGTGACAAAAGTGGATTATGAATATAAAGCCGATACATATTTCCCAAATCTTGATAAAATGCCAGAATGGAAGATTACGGCGGATAGTGAAGAACAGACATATTTTGATTTAGAATATGTATTTTTGAAATATGAAAGGGTGAAATAATTCATTTTTGGTCAATTTTCTTCTTGACTTTATCAGGAAAAAGTACGATAATAAAAATTAAATTTATGAAGCTTTTTCGCTAGCGTGTTAAAGTAAAAGACAGGAAAAAAGATAAAGAGAGAGGGAATAATTATGTTAGACATTAAGATTGAAAAGACGAAACATCCAAAACAAAAACCAGAAAAGGGGCATCCACTTCCTTTTGGAAAAATCTTTACCGATCATATGTTTATTATGAATTATACAGAAGGACAAGGCTGGCATGATCCTAGAATTGTTCCATATCAAAAGATTTCATTAGAACCTTCTGCCATGGTATTTCACTATTCTCAGGCTATGTTTGAGGGATTGAAAGCATATTTATCAGAAAAAGGAGAACATGTATTGTTCCGCCCAGATATGAATGCAAAGCGTGCAAATCGAAGCAATGAAAGACTTTGTATTCCAAAAATTCCAGAAGAAGATTTCGTTCAAGCAGTAAAAGCTGTTGTAAAGGTGGATGAAGATTGGATTCCAACGGATCCAGGAACTTCTTTATATATTCGTCCATTTATTATTGCAACAGATGAATTTTTAGGAGTAAAACCATCAAAAACATATTTATTCCTTATTATTCTTTCTCCAAGTGGTGTTTACTATGCAAATGGTCTTGATCCAGTTGCTATTTGGATTGAAGATGATTATGTAAGAGCCGTAAGAGGTGGTATTGGTGAAGCAAAAACAGGTGGAAATTATGCTGCCAGTCTGATCGGACAGGTAAAAGCCAATGGTGAAGAGTATGAGCAAGTTCTTTGGCTTGATGGTGTAGAAAGAAAATATATTGAAGAAGTTGGTTCTATGAATATTTTCTTTAAAATTGATGGCAAAGTGATAACACCACAGTTAAACGGAAGTATTTTACCAGGAATTACAAGAGATTCTGTTATTACACTTTGTAAAGAATGGGGATATGATGTGGTAGAAAAGAGACTTTCTATTGATGAAGTCTATGATGCTTATAAAGCAGGAAAATTGGAGGAAGTTTGGGGGACTGGTACAGCAGCCGTTATTTCTCCAGTTGGAAAGCTAAGATATGGAGAAGAAGTTATGCTGATCAATGGAGGCGGAATTGGAGCGTTAAGTCAAAAGCTTTATGATACCGTAACAGGAATTCAGTTAGGAAGAATCGAAGATACTCATGGTTGGGTACAATCCATCGATTGTTAATTTTTATAAAGAGATAAAAAAACGGAAGAATTCTTTAGAGTAAAGAAAGATTCTTCCGTTTTCTATCGTTATAAAGTGTTTTTTTGTTTACGGATTACAACGAGAACAAGCATGATATCCTGATTTAATAGCAGCCGAACGAGAGGTGAATGTTACTTGATTTTTCTTGTTTGGTAGAGAAGAACAAGTAGATAGATGGAAAACTTTTGAGTTTTTATTTCCAATATAAGTTGTTTTTGAATTGCCTGTATTTGGTGTTGTAGTGGATGGAGATGTTGGGATAGTAATGTTATTTGTTTTCTTTGTTTTTACAGAAAGTTTTTTTCCATTGGATGTGACAACAATCGTACCATCTTCATCGGTTCGGTAGACAGGAACTCCTAATTTTTTCAATCGTTCTTTTACTTCTTTATGTGGATGGCCATAGGAGTTATTTTTACCAAGCTGGATAATACAAAGAGATGGATTTACTGCTTGTAAAAATTTAGCGCTATTAGAAGAACTGCTTCCATGATGAGCAACTTTGTAAACCGTTGCAGAAACATCATATCCTGCGTTTAAAATATCAGATTCTGTTTCAACAGTAGCATCTCCATTAAATAAAAAGCTTGTAGTGCCATAGGTGATTTTCATAACAATACTAGAAGCGTTGATGTCATCATAGTTTTTGCTTGGTGATAGGATTGTTCCATGAAGATTTTTGGTAAAATTAATGGATACTCCAGCTTTCGCTTGTACGCGTTTTATCTTTTTCTTCTGAATTGTTTCGATTAACTTACGATAAGCCACCGTTGTATGCGTGCGATTTGTCAAATAAACCTGTTTTACAGGAAAATGTTCCATAACAGCAGTGGCAGCGCCCATATGATCGGTGTGGGGATGAGTTAAAAATAAATAATCGATTGTTTGAACCCCTTGTGATTCCAAATAAGCAATTAAATTCTCAGATTGGTCCGATTCTCCTGTATCAATTAAAATGTTGATACCATTTGTTTGTAATAATTGGGAATCTCCTTGACCTACATCGATATAGTGGACTTTTAAATTGGATAATTTTTTTGTACTGCTTGTTGTAGTTGCAAGAGCTGAAGAGCTAGAAAGGGTATTTTCCATAGAAAATGCTTCATTACTACAGCCAACAAATACAAAGAGCATTGTTAAAATAAGTGTTAAAAAGCGTAATTTTTTCATAACTTCCTCCTATAATCAATCTGTGGTCTGATTGTACATTAGGAGAAAAGAAATGTCAACTGAAGAGAAAAAGAGAAAATGGGAGGTGATTTTACTATTTCTATGCAATAAAAAGGTACAAATTGGCATTATCTTTATAGGAAATTGAATGACAAAAACTTTCCAGTTCTTCTATCATAATTTCATGTTATACAAGGATAAGAAGAAAAAATTAGAAAGAAAAAGAAGGTGAGTAAAGGAGAATGAAAATTAAAAAATGGTTAACAGGACTGCTTGTATTTTGTTTAATAATGACGGCAGTTCCAATTCAAGGGGCAACCAGTTTGCCAATTCGGTATTCTGGAAAAAATTATAATTACACAGATAAGCAGTTAAAAGTGAAGTGTAATAACAAAAACGTAGACATCAGTGATACTCCAGGAATTTTAGATGGAGATATCGGTCTTTTACCTTATGAAGAAGTATTTCAAGATGCATTAAATGTTTCTACCGCTTATTCAGAAGCAAAGAAGAGTTTAACACTGAGTAAGAATGGGAATAAAGTTGTATTATATGTAGATAGCACTTATGCACTTGTAAATGGAAAGAAAGTTCAAGTTCCAGCAAAAGCGAAATTTGTTTTATATCGAAATGTAAATGAAACAAAATTGCTTGTACCATCTCGTTTTGTATCCAAGTATTTAGGCTTTGATTATGTGTATACTTCTTCTACAGCGACAATTTCAATTGTAGATAATACGAGTAGTTCTAACAGCAATAAGCAATCACTAGCCATTGTCTATGCTGGAAAAAAACAAAATTATACGGATACACAGTATACGGTATATGCAGAAGGAAAGAAAGTATCTACGGTTATGCCAGCCATTAAAAAGAATGATACAATTTTAGTTCCTGCTTATACAACCTTTGCAAAAGGTGGACAAGGTATTCAGTATTCTTATAAGAATTCAAAAATGACATTAACAAAAGGTGATCAGAGTATTATTATGAAAAAGGGCAGTAAAACAGCCTTAATTAATGGAGAAGAGATCACTCTGACCGAACCACTTCGTGCTGTAAAAAAAGTAGCGAATGGAAAATACTATATGATGGCACCTGTGGAAGTGATTGCAGAGGCGTTTGGATTAGTATTAACGGTTGATGAAGAGCTTGGAACAGTGAAATTAACCGTTCCAGTAGAAGAAGTACCAGATGTAGAAGAGCCAGATGTTCCAGAAGAAGACCAAGAAGAAATGAAAGGAATGTGGGTTTCTTATTTGGAACTTGGTTCTGGGAAAAAGACAGAAGCTCAATGGAAAAAGAAAATTGATAGCATTATTGAAGATTGTGTGAATTATGGAATGAATACAATTCTTTTCCAAGTTCGTCCATTTGGAGATGCTATTTATGAGTCCGATTTGTTCCCTTGGTCTCAATACGTATCTGGAACACAAGGTGTGGATCCAGGATATGATCCATTTGAATACGTGGTAGAAGCAAGCCATAAAAAAGGATTAAAAGTAGAAGCTTGGATCAATCCATATCGTGTTTCTTCCTCTAGTACGGATATTACAAAGCTTTCAAAAGATAACCCAGCTAGAAAATTCCGTTCTACAAAAGGAAAAGAACGCTATGTATTAGCTTATGATAATGGATTATACTATAATCCAGCCGTTCCAGAAGTGCAAAACTTAATTGTAGATGGTGTAAAAGAAATTTTAGATAAATACGATGTGGATGGGATTCATTTAGATGACTATTTCTATCCATCCTTAGGTTCTAATTATGCCAATAGTTTTGATGCAACAGAGTATAAGGCATCTGGTTCTAAACTCTCCATTGCTAATTGGAGAAGAGAAAATATAAATACCCTTGTAAAAAAATTATATAGCACAGTAAAGGCTGCTGATCCGAATATTCGATTTGGTATTAGTCCAGCAGGAAATATTAATAATTTAAAAAGCAATACGATGTATTATGTGGATATTGATACATGGTTAAGTGAAAAAGGGTATGTAGATTATATTTGTCCACAGATTTATTGGAGTTTTGATCATAAGACCGCTGCTTATGATAAGATGGTCGATCAATGGATTCAGTTAAATAAATCCGATATTGTTGACTTATATATCGGTATTGCTGTATATAAGGCAGGATATAGTAACGTAGATAGTGGAGAGTGGGGAAAGAAATCTACTATTTTACGCGATCAAATTTTATATGGAAGAGAAACGGGAAAAGTGGATGGCTATATGTTCTTCCGTTATGATAGTTTCCATAATAGTGTTGCTCAAAAAGAAGTGAATAACCTATTAAAAGTATTAAAACAGTAATGTTTTAGAAAATACGAAAAAGTATATTGGTACATAAATAACGACGAGAATCACGCTTTGTGAGTTTCTCATGTTCGCGAGCAGTCGTCAAATATCTCATTTTAGAAAGATTTAAAACTTGGTTTTCATTTTCCTAAATTGGTTATTTGACTCATTACCTTCGCGTAAATAAAATAAAAACACAGGGTTGTTATATAACAGTCCTGTGTTTTTATATGCTATCAGATAGTAACTTTAGAAAACTTCGTTCTTATTGTTATTTCGAAAAAATATTTGAGGGTATCTATCTTCTAAAATTTTTTGCAACGATTAAAATTCTACGGAATGTCCGTAGTAGATGCAAGTAAAGAGTCGTTCCATTGTCTTAGGATCGATTGGTCTAGGATTGGATCCGGTACAAGCATCAGCTACTGCGTTTTCTGAAATCGTAGCAATTTTTTCTTTAAATTCGTCTTCTATGATGCCAAACTCTTGTAATGTATTTGGTATTTTCATATAATGGTTCATTTCTACAATTTTTTCACAAAGTTTTTTCACACATTCTTCGGTTGTTCCTGAAATTCCGATGGAACGCGCAATATCGGCATAGCGATTAGCTGTTTCTGGTACTTTTGCATTGTACTGAATGACATAAGGCAAGTACATCGCATTGGCAAGACCATGAGTAATATGTCCTGTGCTAAAAGCTGCACCAGTTTTATGTGCCATAGAGTGGACGATACCAAGGAGTGCATTGGAAAAAGCCATACCTGCAAGACATTGACCATAATGCATTTCATCACGAGATGTCATATCTCCGTCATAGGATTTTAAAAGATGCTCGTCTACCATCTGGATCGCTTTTATGGCTAAAGGATCCGTAAAAGGACTATTAAGAGTTGAAACATACGCCTCAATTGCATGAGTGAGAGCATCCATACCTGTATAAGCGGTTAATTGCTGAGGCATTTTTTCTGCCAATGCAGGATCTACAATCGCCACATCAGGGGTGATATTAAAGTCAGCTAAAGGATATTTAATTCCCTTATTATAATCGGTAATAACGGAAAAGGCGGTTACTTCTGTTGCTGTTCCAGAAGTAGAAGAGATGGCAAGGAATTTTGCTTTCTTACGAAGTTCTGGAAAACTAAAAGGTGTGATAAGATCTTCAAAAGAAGTATCTGGATATTCATAAAATACCCACATGGCTTTTGCAGCGTCAATAGGGGAGCCACCACCCATGGCAATAATCCAATCTGGCTCAAATTCTTGCATCACTTTTGCACCCTTCATTACTGTTTCAACAGAAGGATCTGGTTCGACGCCTTCAAAGAGTTTGGTTTCAATGCCAGCTTCTTTTAAGTTGTCTAACACTTGGTCCACAAAACCAAAGCGTTTTAATGAACCTCCACCAATAACTAAAATCGCCTTTTTTCCTTGTAATGTTTTTAAAACATCAAGGGAATTTTCTCCATAGTAAATATCTCTTGGCAATGTAAATCGCATCATAAATAAATACCTCCTTTAAGATAAAAAGCGTGACACTTAAATAAAAACAATCCCAAATACTTTCACCAAAAGTGTCTTTGTTACAGAGTTTAAGAAACATAAGAAACGACGGTATCATTTCTTACACTAGTAGTAGATACTATAAAAACAGAAGTGTTCATAGCTTAGTCTACTCACAAATAAAAAATAGATTGTGATAGGAGACTAGAAAAAATAAGTTATGATTCACTAAAAAACAAATTATTAAGGAATCATAAAAGTTTTCTTATCTAGCACAGCGGATTCACAAAAATATATATGTAGGTAAAAGTATTTGAAAGATTGTTTTTCTTAAATAACCAATATGGTTGATTCGATTCTCCCGTAATATGTCTATAATGACAGAAGAAAAATTCAATCTGTTATTGGAATTGTTAATAGTATACTATAAAAATAATAAAAATACAAGTATTTTATTAAAAATATCTTTTAACTGTATAATAAAAATTAAATAAATGAATAATTAATTGAAATACATATAATAAACAGAGAATATGTCATAAAGGTAAGAAAAATGAAAAAATAAGTATAAACGCCGAGAAACAAGATTTACAAGTTCCTCAGCGTTTATAATAAAATTTTTTATTGATATAATTCAGCGATACGGCTGACGCCTACATAAATATCACTGATTTTATACCAAGTTGGATAGTCGACAATTCCTGTTTCTGGAAGTCCAAAGACACTTTGGAATTGGCGTACAGCATCTGCTGTTCGTGAACCAAAGACGCCATCTTCTGGAATGGTAGGAAGGGATGGATATGCTCTTGCAATGCGATTTAATTGTTCTTGAAGCTGACGAACTTTTTGTCCACTAGAGCCAATGGTTAAATCGTATCCTGGCCAAGAAGATGGAATACCAGAGATTTCATCGGCAGTATTGATATACATATTATCACCATAATAATAGCGAAGGATCTCAATAGGAGTATAACCTTGATCCCCTAAGTATTTACTTCCCCACTGAGTCATCCAGTTTGGACAACTTACTCTTTTGCCATCACAATACTGGGTAAGAATTGGCTGTTTTACTCCTGGTCTTGATAGATAGTTACCAAATAAATTATCCACCACTCGATCAATGCTATCAAATATGTTTTTTCCAGGTATCCATTTATGATCATAGGCAGTGGAAGAAGTAATGGTAAAATTATATCCTTTATTTCGATACCATTCTGTATAAACACGGTTAAGGGTAAACGACATAATTGCAAGCACGTTAGCCATAATTGTATTTTCAGACCAAGTAGCATAAATTTCACAAGAAGCTACATTTTTGATATAATCTCGATATCGCACATAGTGGTTTTGGGCAGCAGAGTCACTAATTGGACCGTCATGCACAATAATAAATTCAGGAACAACAACTCGACTTAAAACGATTTCACCTGTTTCATTTACTGGTTTAATCTCAGCTTCCGCAATTTTTGGAGGATAATCTCCAAATAAGGTATGGGGACCTATGACGAAAGACTCTGGCTGTGAATTCGTAGAAGTTGTTGGAGTTAATATGACATTTTGAAGGGCGGTAACTTCGGGAAGAATTTGGGAACCAGTAAACGTAGCTGGTTCATAGCCATCAGCAGATACTTGGATTGTATATTCTGCATAAGGCTGTTCTGTACTCGGTTCCATACTGTATTCTAATGGTGGTGCAGGAAGGTCGGCTGTTTCGGAACGACCATCGCTATTTGTTGTAAGAGTTTCCGTGGCAGATTCAGGATCGCCTGTATAGGAGACGCGGATATTGGCGTTTTCGATTGGGAGAGCCCCAACAGAAGAATTCACTCGTACTTGAAGTCGTCCTGTATCTACAAAATTACTATTATTGGCCATAAAAAACCTCAAAGGTTGATTTGGTATTACAATATGCAAAAGGAAGAAAAAGGTGATTTATTTTTCCAGAAAACTAGCCCGTTTTATCGCTCCATCTCCAAATTTCTTTCGGATAGAATCCAATGCGCCATCTAATTTCTTGTATTTTTCCGCATTTTTTGCTTCAAATAAATTTAGTTGCTCACTTTCATCTGCCGTAATTTTATTAGCGCCACAACCTAAGAGACGAATGGGAGTTCCATTCCATAGTTCATCAAAAAGTTCACAAATAACGTGATAAAAAATATCCGTAGTATTGGTTGGAGTTAAAAGCGTTCGCTGGTGTGTAACGTGGACGAACGTTTGGTATGTAATGGTGATGGAAAGTGTAACTCCTAAAACATTGGATTCACGCATACGACGGCATACGGTTTCGCTTAAAGAAAGTAAAATCCATTTTGCACGGCTAGCATCTTCTACATCGAATGGAATAGTAACTTCGTTGCTATAACCCTTTGCAGAAGAGGCTTTTTTTTCAATAAAAGAAACAGAGTTTCCATTGGCATAGTTATGAATTACTTCTCCTTGCTTTTTTAAGTGAGAGGTGAGAAAGGTGATGTCTGTTTTTGCTAGCTCACCAATCGTATAGATTCCAAGTTCTTTTAATTTGCGCTCTGTAGCCCGTCCAACGGAAAAGAGTTTTCGCACAGGAAGAGGCCATATTTTTTCTTCCACTTCTTCTGGAAAGAGTGTGTGGATTTTATCTGGTTTATCAAAGTCAGAGGCCATTTTTGCCAATACTTTATTAGAAGAAATACCAATGTTTACCGTAAAACCGAGTTCTTCTTTGATGTTTTCTTTTAGACGGGTAGCAGAAGTGATCGGATCTCCATAAACCAATTGAGTATGGCTCATATCACAAAAAGCTTCATCAATAGAAAATTGTTCGACACAAGGGGCATAGTTTTCTAATAATGCGATTAACTGCTTTGAATAGTTTTTGTACAGAGCATGATTTGGTGGAACAAGCACTAGATTTGGGCATTTTTTGAGGGCAGAATAGATAGTTTCACCTGTAGTAATACCATAAGATTTTGCTAAGGTGGATTTTGCTAAAATAACTCCGTGGCGTTTTTCTTGGTCTCCTCCAATAGCAGAAGGAATCGTTCTTAAATCAACAGAGTCAGGAGCTTTTTTCTTTCGCTCACAAGACTCCCAGCTTAAATAAGCAGAGTTAACGTCCACATGAAAAATTAAACAATCAGAATGTGACTTCATAAGTGTAACAATACCTCCATCATTGATAATATTAAAATAATGATCAAATCTTTGAAACTTATATTAATACAACAGGAAACAATAAGTCAATGTTTCCCGTTTTCTTCCATGTATGTTTTTTTTGCTTCTGTAAATACTAAAAACAGTGAAAAAAGTGAAACAACAGGAGGAGAAGAATGGAAAAGAGATTAAAAGAAAATGTAGCTCTTTTTTTATTAGGAGGGCTTTTATATTATCATATAGAAGTGTTATGGAGAGGATTTTCTCATATATCGATGATTTTGTGCGGAGGATTTTGTTTTTTATCCGTTGGCAAGATAGCAAGTATGTTAAAAGATAAAATATCTATGATCGGACAAATGATATTAGGAGCGATCTCTATTACAGGAATTGAATTGTTGACTGGAGTGGTTGTGAATTTATGGTTACATTTAAATGTATGGGATTATTCTGATGTTCCAGGAAACTTTTTAGGCCAGATTTGTCTAAAATATAGTGTTTTTTGGTTCTTTTTATCTGCGCCATGCATTAAAGTTTATAATTGGATTGAAGAAAATGTATTTTCTGTGTAAAAATGTCTTTTAAAATCTGAAATTTATGGTATACTGTCAAAGTGTCTGTTTTATCAGGCACTTTATTATTTACTAGGAAATTGCCTTTCTAGTAAATAATAAATGCACTACTTTACGCAAGGACAACGAGCCATGCGGGAGCATTTATGCTTACATATGGCGATTGTCTGCGAACATGAGAAGTTCACAAAGCGTGCTTCTTATCGTTTACAAGATGATACAAATAAAATTTTTGGGAGAGAGATATGATAACGGCAAGAATTCAATCCATTCGGCAAGATCATGCTTTTTTAAGAAAGACGATTTTGTTGGCAGGGCCAGTTGCTATCCAAGGGTTTTTAAATAATATTCTAAACATGATCGATAGTTTAATGATTGGATCTTTAGGAGAAACACCGATAGCGGCGGTAGGACTTGCGAATAAAGTATTTTTTGTTTTTTCTTTACTGTGTTTTGGAATTTGCAGTGGTTCGGGAGTGTTAAGTTCCCAATATTGGGGAACAAAAGACATAAAAAGCATGAGAAAAGTATTAGGAATTTCGTTGATTTTTGGTGTGGTAGGTTCCCTAGTCATCGCAATACCATCAATTTTAGCACCGCAGATGGTTATGCGCATTTTTACACCAAATCAAGATACCATTATGATAGGAGCTTCTTATCTTGGGATTGTTGCATTTTCCTATCCAATTAATGCGATTAGTCAATGTTATATTACAATTTTAAGAAGTATGAATCAGGTAAAGATTCCAGTTATTATTAGTTTCTTATCTTTATTTGTGAATGCAGGAATTAACTATGTCTTGATTTTTGGAAGGTTTGGTATGCCACAATTAGGTGCACCAGGAGCGGCAATTGGAACTTTAGTTGCAAGAATTTTTGAATGTCTTGCGATTCTAGCAGTTTTACATATTCAAAGGCATTCGTTAGTTGGAAAGGTAACAGAGCTATTTCGTTTGGAAAGTCGTTTTGTTATGCATTTTATAAGGACAGCATTGCCGGTCATTGTAAATGAATTTATGTGGGGATTAGGTGTAACTATGTATTCTCTAGTCTATGGAAGAATGGGAGATAATGCGGTTGCTGCCATTACAATTACACAGACATTTGAACAGCTTTTTAGTGTTGTATTCCAAAGTATTTCTGCATCCACTGCGGTTATTCTTGGAAATGAATTAGGTGCAGGAAGACTTCATAAGGCAGAAGAATATGCAAAGAATTTTATGTTTATGCAAGTGGTACTCACGATTTTGGTTGGTATTATTCTTTACTTTATGAGATGGCCGATTATTAGCATGTATAATGTAACACCAGAAGTTGGAAGATATGTAGCACTTTGCTTTATTTCTTTTATTTGTTATATGCCATCTAAGATGTTTAATTATGTCAATATTGTTGGTGTTTTAAGAAGTGGTGGAGATACCATTTCCTGCTTGATACTTGATACAACAGGAGTTTGGTGCATTGGAATTCCAATGGCTGTTTTAGGAGGGCTTATTTTAAAAGCCCCAATTTACATCGTTTATGCGATGGTTTTATCAGAAGAGATTTACAAAACAATTTTTGGATTTCTTCGTTATAAAAAGAAAAAATGGCTTCGCAATTTAGTAATGAAAGAAGAGTAGGCCATAGAAAGGATAAGCGTATGAATCGTAATTATCAAAAGGAATTAGATCGTCTTTTAGATACAATGGAAAAAGAAAATAAAGTTCCAACTTTGTTACTTCATAGTTGTTGTGCTCCATGCAGTAGTTATATTTTAGAATATTTATCTCAATATTTTGCCATTACTGTTTTTTATTATAATCCAAATATATTTCCAGAGTTAGAATATCATCATAGAGTACAAGAACAACAGGAATTTATTGCAAAAATTCCACAAAAATATCCGATTCAATTTGTAGAAGGAGTTTATGACACAAAACGATTTTATGACACAGTGAGAGGACATGAGGCGGATCCAGAAGGTGGAGAACGTTGTTATCATTGTTATGAACTGCGATTAAGAGAGGCTATGGAAGTGGCAGAAAAAGGTGGATTTGATTATTACACGACCTCTCTTTCCATTAGTCCTTATAAAAATGCAAAATGGTTAAATGAAATCGGAGAACGCTTATCTGAGGGAAAAAAAGTAAAATATTTACCATCGGATTTTAAAAAGAAAAATGGCTATAAGCGTTCTGTAGAATTATCATCAGAATATGGTATGTATCGCCAAGATTATTGTGGTTGTGTCTATTCTATGGCAGAGAGAGATGCACAAAAGAGAAAAGCAGAGTTTCAAAAGACGATAGAACAAAAATAAGAGAGAAAAGCTTCTGTAGGAAAGAAAGAGTCATGTTTCTTACAGAAGTTT
Organism: uncultured Eubacteriales bacterium; assembly: GCA_900544525.1. Taxonomy (GTDB): domain Bacteria; phylum Bacillota; class Clostridia; order Lachnospirales; family Lachnospiraceae; genus Scybalomonas. The sequence goes on along the minus strand of UQVN01000012.1, from coordinate 12,489 downwards.
TTTTTATGATAGAAAAAATAATCAATCGATTTAAAACAAGAAATAGTCATTGTTATTAAGCGATTGCTATCTTTTACCATAAAGATAAAACATATCGATGCAGAAAAAAGGATTTGACCGATAAAATTTGTATAAAATTCTGAAAATAGATTGATTAATCTAATGAAAAAATTGGATTTGTCATTTTTTTTAAGGAAACTACTTGTGCCAAAAAAAAATTTGTGTTAGAATTTTTACAATTTGAAAGAAAGATAACGCCGTGGGAATAAATATGGAAAAAGTCCATATTCTATTTTCTAGGGTACGTGTCTTTTTTTTTTGCGGAAAAGCATGAGCAAAACTTGGCAATGCTTTTTCATGTGAGAAATTTTAAAGGGATTTCGACACTGAAACAATAGAACAATAAATAAGATTTATTATATTCAATAGCAATGATGGAGGTATCAAAATAATGCCAAAGAATAAGGACATTAAAAAAGTTTTAGTAATTGGTTCAGGACCTATTATTATCGGACAGGCGGCAGAATTCGATTATGCAGGAACACAGGCTTGCCGTGCCTTAAAAGAAGAAGGAGTAGAGGTAGTGCTTGTAAACTCCAACCCTGCAACTATTATGACAGATAAAAATATTGCCGATAAAGTATATATTGAACCTCTTGACATTGAAGTTGTAAAGAAGATTATGCTGAAAGAAAAGCCAGACAGCATTCTTCCTACACTAGGTGGACAGGCAGCGCTTAATATTGCCATGGAATTAGAAGAGACAGGATTTTTAAAAGAAAATAATATCCGTCTCATCGGTACAACATCTATGACAATTAAAAAAGCCGAAGATCGTCAAGAATTTAAAACAACAATGGAGAAAATTGGTGAGCCAATCGCAGCTTCTACTGTTGTAACAAACATTGAAGATGGTCTTGCCTTTGTAGAAAAGATCGGATATCCAATTGTACTTCGTCCAGCTTACACAATGGGTGGAAGCGGTGGTGGTATCGCTGCCAATGAAGAAGAATTTGTAGAAATTTTAGAGAACGGACTTCGTTTAAGCCGCGTTGGACAAGTATTAGTAGAACGTTGTATTGCTGGTTGGAAAGAAATTGAATACGAAGTAATGCGTGATGCCAATGGAACTTGTATTACAATCTGTAATATGGAAAATATTGACCCAGTTGGTGTTCATACAGGAGATAGTATCGTTGTAGCTCCAACACAGACATTGAGCGATAAAGAACACCAGATGCTTCGTACTTCTGCGTTAAAAATCATCGATGAATTAAATATTACAGGTGGATGTAACGTACAGTATGCTTTAAATCCACATTCTTTTGAATACTGTGTTATCGAAGTAAATCCTCGTGTTAGCCGTTCTTCTGCACTTGCTTCAAAAGCGACTGGTTATCCAATTGCAAAAGTAACAGCGAAAATTGCCCTTGGATATCACTTAGATGAAATTTTAAATGCGGTTACAGGAAAGACATATGCAAGTTTTGAACCAGCTCTTGACTACTGTGTTGTAAAATTCCCAAGACTTCCATTTGATAAGTTTATCTCTGCTAAGAGAACACTTACAACACAGATGAAAGCAACTGGAGAAGTTATGAGTATTTGTACAAACTTCGAAAGTGCATTGATGAAATCTCTTCGTTCTTTAGAACAACATGTGGATAGCTTAATCCATGGAGATTATTCAAAAGATAGCGATGAAGATATTATCGAAAAACTTCACCGTGTCGATGACAGACGTATCTTTGTAGTAGCAGAAGCATTAAGAAGAGGAATTTCTATCGAAAGAATCAATGAAATTACAAAAATCGATCCTTGGTTCTTAGATAAAATCCTTATCTTAGTAGAAGCTGAAAAGGAAATGAAAGAAAAAGGACTTACAAGAGAAGTTCTTGAAAAAGCAAAACGTTTAGAATTCCCTGATAATGTCATTGCAAACTTAGTTGGAAAAACAGAAGAAGAAGTAAAAGCAATGCGTTATGAATATGGTATTATTCCAGCGTATAAAGTAGTAGATACTTGTGCAGCAGAGTTTGAGGCACAGACACCATACTACTATTCTTGCTATGGAAGCGAAAATGAAGTGGCAGAAACAAAAGATAAAAAGAAAATTTTAGTTCTTGGATCTGGACCAATTCGTATCGGACAGGGAATTGAGTTCGATTTCTGCTCTGTACACAGTGTATGGGCATTTAAGGCACAAGGATATGAAACAATTATCGTAAATAACAACCCAGAAACCGTGTCCACAGACTTTGATATTGCGGATAAGCTTTATTTTGAACCATTGACAGCAGAAGATGTAGAAGCCATTGTAAACTTAGAAAAACCAGATGGTGCTGTTGTTCAGTTCGGTGGACAAACTGCTATTAAATTAACAGAAGCACTTCTTAAAATGGGCGTAAATATTTTAGGAACAAGTGCAGAAAATGTAGATGCAGCAGAAGATAGAGAATTATTTGATGCTATCTTAGAAGAATGTTGTATTCCAAGACCAAAGGGAACTACTGTCTTTACTTGTGAAGAAGCATTAAAAGCAGCTCATGAACTTGGCTATCCAGTGCTTGTAAGACCTTCTTACGTTCTTGGTGGACAGGGAATGCAGATTGCGATTTCTGATGAAGATATCATTGAATTTATGGGAATTATTAACCGTACTGTACAAGAACATCCAATTCTTGTTGACAAATATTTAATGGGAAAAGAAGTGGAAGTCGATGCGGTATGTGATGGAGAAGATATCGTAATTCCAGGTATTATGGAACACGTAGAAAGAGCTGGTATTCACTCAGGTGATAGTATTTCTGTTTATCCAGCACAGAGCATTTCTCCAAAGATTAAACGTGTTATCGAAGATTATACAAGAAAACTTGCACGTTCCTTACATGTAATCGGACTGATTAATATTCAGTTTATTGTACATGAAGATGAAGTGTATGTAATCGAAGTAAATCCACGTTCTTCTCGTACCGTACCTTATATCAGTAAGGTAACAGGAATTCCAATCGTTGACTTAGCTGCTCGTGTGATGACAGGAAGCAAAATCAAAGATTTAGGATATACACCAGGACTTCAAAAAGAGTCTGAATACTTTGCAATTAAAATGCCAGTGTTCTCTTTTGAAAAACTTCGTGGTGCGGAAATCACATTAGGACCAGAAATGAAATCAACAGGAGAATGTTTAGGTATTTCAAAAGACTACAATGAAGCATTATATAAAGCATTCTTAGGAGCAGGTGTTCGTCTTCCAAAACATAAGAAGATGGTAATTACAGTAAAAGATTCCGATAAATTAGAAGCGGTTGAGATTGGAAGACGTTTTGAAGCATTAGGATATACCATTTACTCTACAAAGAATACAGCAAGAGTATTAAATGAAAATGGCGTTCATGCAAAAACAGTAAATAAAATTGAAGAACCAGCTCCAACACTTCTTGATTTAATTTTAGGACATGAAATTGACCTTGTTATTGATACTCCATCTCAAGGAATTGATAGAAGTAAAGATGGTTTCTTAATTCGTCGCCATGCCATTGAAACAGGTGTTACTTGTTTAACATCTCTTGATACAGCAAATGCACTTTTAACAAGTCTTGAGACATCAAACTTAGCGGAACTTTCCATCGTAGATATTGCAGAAATTGATTCTGTGGAAAAACAATAAGGAACAGGAAAACAAAAGAGCATTAGATAGGATAGAAAGGAACTTTATATGAACGCATATTTAATTTTAGAAGACGGAACAGTATTAAAAGGAAAGAGCTTTGGAGCAGTAAAAGAAGTGATTAGCGAGATCGTATTCAATACTTCTATGACTGGATATTTAGAAGTGTTAACAGACCCTTCTTATGCTGGACAAGCGGTTACTATGACATATCCATTAATTGGAAATTATGGTGTTTGCAAAGAAGACATGGAATCAAAAAGACCATGGTGTGATGCTATGATCGTTCGTGAAGTATCAAGAAGAGCGAGCAACTTTAGAAATGATGAATCTTTAATTTCTTTCATGGAGCAAAATGGAATCCCTGGTATTGAAGGAATTGATACTCGTGCTCTTACAAGAATTTTAAGAGAAAAAGGTACAATGAACGGAATGATTACAACAAATGAGAACTTCAATTTAGACGAAGTTCTCCCAAAAATCCGTGAATATTGTGTTACAGGTGTTGTAAAAGCAACTTCTTGTACGAAAGCCTATAAGCCAGAGTTAAATGATAAAACATGGAATGGTATTCATCCACTTCCATATCGTGCAGAAAGACCATACAAAGTTGCTTTAATGGACTTTGGTGCAAAAGATAACATCGCTCAATCTTTATTAAAAATGGGCTGTGATGTTACTGTTTATCCACAAGATACAAAAGCAGAGACTATTTTAAAAGAAAATCCAGATGGAATTATGTTATCCAATGGCCCTGGAGATCCAAAGGAATGTGTAGAGATTATTGAAGAATTAAAGAAATTATATGCATCCGATGTTACAATTTTTGCTATTTGTTTAGGACATCAGCTTATGGCATTAGCAACAGGGGCTGATACAGAAAAAATGCGTTATGGACATCGTGGAGCAAACCATCCAGTGAAAGATACAAAAACTGGAAAGGTATATATTTCCACACAAAACCACGGCTATGTCGTAAAAGAAGATTCTCTTGATAAAAACGTAGCAGTGCCAGCTTTCTATAATGTAAATGATAAAACAATTGAGGGACTTCGTTATGTTGGAAAAAATATTTTAACAGTACAGTTCCACCCAGAAGCTTGCGCAGGTCCAAAAGATTCTGAATTCTTATTTGGCGAATTTATCGATATGATGAAAATGGCGCAAAAATAAATTATTAAAATATTAAGTAAGGCAAAGAGGCCAATCATGACAGGATAGTCATGGTTGGCTTCTTGTCGTTTTTGGCTTCGTTTTTGTATTTCCGATAATTCTAGAATAAGGAAAAGAAAAAAGGAAATAGTAAGAAAATAATGTATGATTGACAAGAAATAAGAAACTTGTTAAGATTTGCATAAATATGTCAGAAATAGACATGGCTACAAAAGAGTTTAGGAGGATATTTAGAATGAAGTTTACGAAGATGCAGGGATTAGGAAATGATTATGTCTATGTAAATTGTTTGGAAGAAGTGATAAAAAATCCAAAGGAAGTAGCGATTCAAGTAAGCGATCGCCATTTTGGAATCGGAAGCGATGGGCTTATTTTAATTAAACCTTCGGATAAAGCAGATTTTTTTATGGAAATGTATAATGCAGACGGTTCTCAATCCGAAATGTGTGGCAATGGGATTCGTTGTGTTGGTAAATATGTGTATGATTTTGGTTTAACAAAGAAAACAGAAGTTGCAATTGATACATTAGCAGGGATTAAGTATTTAACACTCCATGTAGAAAATGGAAAAGTGGCGACGGTAACGGTAGATATGGGAATGCCAATTTTAGAGGCAAAAGAAATTCCTGTTCAGTGTGAAGAAGAACAATTTATCAATCAAAAAGTAGAGGCTTTAGGGAAAACATATTGTATGACCGCTGTTTCTATGGGAAATCCCCATGGCGTTATTTTTGTAGAGGATGTGAAGAATTTTCCTGTCCATGAGGTTGGGAAGGTATTAGAAGTTCATGAAATTTTTCCAAAGAGAGCCAATATTGAATTTTTAGAAATTCTTGATAAAAAGACTGCGAATATGAGAGTATGGGAGCGTGGTTCTGGAGAGACATTAGCTTGTGGAACAGGGACTTGTGCTAGTGTTGTAGCAGGTGTTTTAAATGGAAAGTTAGAGAAAGAAGTGCTTGTCCATTTATTAGGTGGCGATCTATTTATTGAATGGAAAGAAGATAATCACGTCTATATGACAGGGGCTGCTACAACAGTATTTACAGGAGAAATAGAAGTCTAATAGAGATTTCAGAGAAAAAGAGGGCTTATTTTTTGAAAGAAAAGGAGAAAAAATATGTATCAAATCAATGACAATTATTTAAAGTTACCAGGAAGTTATTTATTTTCTAACATTGCAAAAAAGGTGAATGCATTCCAAGAAGCTAACAAAGAAAAAGAAATCATTCGTCTTGGGATTGGTGATGTAACACAGCCACTTGTACCAGCCATCATTGAGGCACTTCATAAGGCTGTGGACGAAATGGGAAATGCACAAACTTTTCATGGATATGCGCCAGATCTTGGGTATGAATTTTTAAGAAATGCCATAGCAAAAAATGACTATGAAAAAAGAGGGGCTGAAATTTTTGCAGATGAGATTTTTATTAGTGATGGTGCAAAAAGTGATTCTGCCAATATCCAAGAGATTTTTGGTGCGGATAATAAAATTGCAGTTTGTGACCCTGTGTATCCTGTGTATGTGGATAGTAATGTAATGGCAGGACGTACAGGAGTTTATGATCCAAAAACAGAGATGTGGAGCGACGTTATTTATATGCCATGTGTGGAAGAAAATAATTTTGTCCCAGAGCTTCCAAAAGAAACACCAGATTTGATCTATTTATGTTATCCAAATAACCCAACCGGTACAACGATTACAAAGGAACAGTTACAAGTATGGGTTGATTATGCAAATAAAGTAGGGGCAATTATTATTTATGATGCTGCTTATGAAGCTTATATTTCAGAAGAAGATGTTCCTCATACAATCTATGAGTGTGAAGGAGCGAGAACTTGTGCCATTGAGCTCCGTTCCTTTTCAAAAAATGCTGGTTTTACTGGGGTAAGACTGGGGGCTACTGTCGTTCCAAAAGAGATTAAGTGCAATGGAGTTACGTTACATTCTCTTTGGGCAAGACGTCATGGAACAAAATACAACGGAGCCCCTTATATTGTACAAAAGGCAGGAGAGGCTGTTTATACAGAAGCAGGACAAGCGCAGTTAAAAGAACAGATTGCTTACTATATGAAAAATGCTCATACCATTAAACAGGGATTAGTGGATGCAGGGTATCGTGTTGTTGGTGGGGTAAATGCACCATATATTTGGTTAAAGACGCCAGGCAATATGACTTCTTGGGATTTCTTTGATTATTTATTAGAAAAAGCAAATGTAGTTGGTACTCCAGGTTCAGGATTTGGCCCAAGTGGAGAAGGGTATTTTAGGCTGACAGCATTTGGAAGTTATGAAAATACGTTAAAGGCAATTGAAAGAATTAAAAGTTTATAAAGAGTAAGAAAAAGGTGTCCAAAAATTTTTGGAACACCTTTTTCTTTTTTTTAGCGTGTCTCTTATGGTTTTTTATAAATGTGCGAAAAATTTGTGAAAAAATTAGAGTTCTATAGAAAAATATGGAAAATTCTTATATAATAACCTTATGCAATACTTTTCAAGATAAAAAAGAAAAGAGAAAACCGATAGGAGAAAGGAGAAATTCTTTGAGAAGAAACATACAAAAACAAAATAAAAGAAAACGATGGTATCAAAGTGGAATGGCGGTGATGTTATCCTTCGTACTGTGTGCAGGAAGTATTGTTTCTGTAAAGGCAGAGGATACAGTTGCAGAAAACGTAGAGATTGAGCAAACCGAATATTTAACAGTTCCTGTAAAGAAGGAATATGTATATCACACCTTTCAGTTAACACAAGATCCTTATTCTCGATATCAATGGGGACTTCAAAATCTAGGAAATTTAAGCTATTTCGATATTTTGTCAAATGGGTTAATAGGAAAAAAAATACATACAAAAGCAGGGATCGATATTGATTTAGAAGAGGGACTTTCTTATTTTCAAGAAAAAGGAGCCAATCGAGAGATTATAGTAGCCGTTATTGATACAGGAATTGACACAGAACATGAGGATCTACAAGGTCATTTTTGGGTGAATGCTTTAGAGAACCAAGATGGAAAAGATTCCGATAATAACGGTTTAAAAGATGATCTCTATGGTTGGAATTTTTATGATAATAATTCTATACTTTGTGACTATGACGCCTATAATCAGGAATATGATGAGTTTGAAGATGATCATGGAACCCATTGTGCAGGGACCATTGTAGCAACCGCTAATAATCATAAAGGGATAGCTGGGATTGCGGCAGGAGCTAATGTTAAAATTCTTCCAATTAAAGCCCTTGGAGGAGAAGAAGGTGAAGACACAGGAGAAGGATATACATCATCCATTGTACAAGCCATTGAGTATGCAGAAAGAATGGGAGCACAGATCTGTAACCTTAGTTTTGGCGGAGATGGGGAAGATCCGGTTCTTAAAAAAGTGATGAAGGAGTCGGATATGCTCTTTATTTGTGCATCTGGAAACGATGGACGAGATATTGATAAAAAGCCCGTGTATCCAGCCGCTTATCAATTGCCCAATGTAATTAGTGTTGCGAATATAAACGGAGATGGAACGTTGGCAGCCAGTTCCAATTATGGGGTGCAAAACGTAGATTTAGCAGCACCTGGATCTGAGATTATAAGTACATTAGTAGGAAGCAACTATGGAACGATGACAGGGACTTCTATGGCTGCTCCAATGGTAACAGGAGCTTGTGCACTGCTTTATAGTTTTCATAATTCCATGACTGCAGAAGATGCAAAATCTCTCGTTTTACAATCGGTAGAAAAGTTAGATACTTTGACAGGAAAAGTAAAAACAGGTGGTATGTTAAATGTGAATAATCTGTTACGTTCTTCTTATGAAGGAACAACAGAGGAAGGAAAACCTATCATTTCTTTAAAAGAAAATGCTGGAAAGACGGTAAAAAAAGCGAAAGTTACAATTTCTGTAGAAAGTAAAAGAGATTTAGAAGAAGTTCGAGTTGTAAAAGGAAATTATACCGTAGAGGATTTCCAAAAGGGGTCTTTAGGAACCAAGTTAAAAAATAAAAAATCCCAGACAAAATGGCTGGCAAAAGGAGCAACCTATACTGTCTATGTCAGGGATAGAGCTGGAATGGAACAAGTGAGCAAAATAAAGGTTAGCAAGGCAACAGCAAAGCAGATAAAGGCCACAGAATATCAATCCAAGATTGCCCTTTTACGGTAAATCTGATCTATAGTTGCACCAAAGAAATAGCTTTGGTATAATAATAAAATAGACATTTAATTTATAACATAAGGAGAATCATAATAATGAAATATTTTGGGACTGATGGTTTTAGAGGAGAGGCAAATATCGATTTAACGGTAGAGCATGCATATAAAATCGGTCGTTATCTTGGTTGGTATTATGGAAAGAGAGTCAATAAAAAGGCTAGGATTGTAATTGGAAAAGATACAAGAAGAAGTAGCTATATGTTTGAATATTCTTTAGTTGCTGGTCTAACAGCCAGTGGTGCAGATGTGTCTTTACTTCATGTAACAACGACACCTAGTGTTTCTTTTGTCGTTCGTACAGAAGAGTTTGACTGTGGCATTATGATTTCTGCAAGCCATAACCCATATTATGATAATGGAATTAAAATTATTAATGGAAATGGTTATAAAATGGAAGCAGAAGTGGAAGAGCAGATCGAACGCTATATTGATGGAGAAGTAGAAGAAATTCCACTTGCCAAAAGAGAAGAAATTGGAAGAACCATCGATCACTCTGCAGGAAGAAATCATTATATTGGATATTTAATTTCAACAGCCACTCGTTCCTTTAAAGATTTTAAAGTTGGGCTTGATTGTTCCAATGGCTCTGCAAGTGCAATTGCAAAGAGTGTATTTGATGCATTAGGTGCAAAAACATATGTAATTAATAACGATCCAGATGGGTTTAATATTAATACGAACTGTGGTTCCACTCATATTGAAGTTTTACAGCAATTTGTAAAAGAAAAAGGATTAGACGTCGGATTTGCCTATGATGGTGATGCGGATCGTTGTATCGCTGTTGACAATGCTGGAAATATTGTGGATGGAGATTTAATTCTCTACGTATGTGGAAAGTACTTAAAAGAAAAAGGTGCGTTAGTTAATGACACGGTTGTCACAACGGTTATGAGCAATATGGGACTTTATAAAGCTTTTGATAAAGCGGGAATCCGTTATGAAAAAACAGCAGTTGGTGATAAGTACGTATTCCAAAATATGATGGAAAATGGACATTGTCTCGGTGGAGAGCAGTCAGGTCATATTATTTTTAGTAAATATGGCACAACAGGAGATGGTATTATGACATCCATTCGTATTATGGAAGCCATCACAGAGAAGAAACAAGATCTTGCTACATTAGCGAGTGAAGTTCGCATTTTCCCACAGCTTTTACAAAATGTGCGCGTGAAAAATAAGGCACAAACAAGAGCGGATGAAGCGGTTGTGGCTATGATTGAACAAGTAGAACAAGAGCTTGGAGATAATGGTAGAGTTCTTGTGCGTGAAAGCGGAACAGAACCTGTGATCCGTGTTATGGTAGAAGCGGATACCGACGAGCTTTGTAAAATTTGTGTGGAAAAAATTGTTCATGTTATGAAAGAACGTGGCCTTACCATTGAGTCATAGACGAAATTGGGTTGCACATTCTTTTTGGGATTTTAGGATAGCGTTAGAGAGCTCCTAGAAGAGAAGAAAAACGATGGGAAACGGCAGGTGGGAAGACTACCTGCCGTTTCCCATAGGATAATGTTTATCATGTTTGGATACAAAAGCCTAGAAAGTGAGCATGTTTGGATACAAAAGCCTAGAAAGTGAGGTGTCTAAAATGAAAGAAGAAATGATAATTACAATTTCTAGAGAATTTGGGAGTGGTGGACATGAGATTGGAGAGAAGTTGTCAAAAAGACTACAAATTCCCTATTATGATCAACAAATTCGGGAAGAAGCTAAGAAAAATCTCAACATGTCAGAGTATGATCTAGCACAAAATGAGGAATCTGGAAGAAAAAGTCTTTTATATACGATAGCAAATGGGATGTCACTTTCGATGGGAGATCAATATAGAGAAGATCCTGTTCAGAAATTATTTGAAGAGGAGAGGCGAATCATAAGAGAGCGTGCTAAGGAAGGTTCTTGTATTGTGATTGGACGATGTGCAGATGTTATTTTGAAAGACTATCCAAACTGCATTAATTTTTTTATTCAAGCACGGATGGTAAAGAGAATTGAACGAATTATGGAACGATATCAGCTGTTACCAGCACAAGCAAGAGAAATGATTGTGAAAATGGATAAAAAAAGAGCTGCTTTTTATCATCAGTTTGGAAAAGGTGATTGGGGAGATAGAATGGCTTATCATCTAGTTGTAGACAGTGGAGAAATGGGGATTACAGCCACAGTGGATTTACTAGAATATTATGTAAAAAAGTGGAATGAGTCATGTATGATAGACTGAGCATAGTTCATGATATAAATGAGGAAGGAAAGAAAATGAAACAACAATTAAAATATTTAAAAACATTATCCGATCAATATCCATCCATTGCGGAAGCATCAACGGAGATTATTAATTTATCATCCATTTTAAATTTACCAAAGGGAACCGAACATTTTGTATCGGATATTCACGGAGAGTATGGACAGTTTATGCATATTTTACACAATGGTTCAGGAGCCATTCGAAGAAAGATCAATGATGTGTATGGACGTTCTTTAAGAGTGGAGGATAAAAAACAGTTAGCTACTCTTATTTATTATCCAGAGCAGAAGTTAAAGCTTGTAAAAGAAGAAGAGAAAAATATGGAAGACTGGTATAAAGTGACATTAAATCGGCTCATTCATATTGCAGCAAAAAGTTCTTCAAAATATACCCGCTCGAAGGTGAGAAAGGCATTGCCAAAAGATTACGCTTATGTTTTAGAAGAGCTTATTTATGAAAAAGAAGGCGTTTATGATAAAGAAGAATATTACAATGAGATTTTAGCTACGATTATTCGAATTGGAAGAGCGGATCATTTTATTGTGGCTCTTGGAAATTTGATTCAACGCCTTGTCATCGATCATTTACATATTGTTGGGGATATTTTTGATCGGGGACCAGGGCCACATTTGATTATGGATATGCTTATGAAATATCATTCGGTGGATATTCAATGGGGAAATCATGATGTCCTTTGGATGGGGGCAGCATCCGGACATTTAGCTTGTATCGCAAATGTTTTAAGGTTATCGGCTCGTTATGGGAATTTAGATACATTAGAAGAAGGGTATGGAATTAATTTAATTCCACTGGCTTCTTTTGCATTAAAAGCCTATAAAGGAGATGACTGTGAGATTTTTGACATTCGGTATGATGAAGAAACTTACAATGAGCATGATTTAGAAATTGATCGAAAAATGCATAAAGCAATTACGATTATTCAGTTTAAATTAGAGGGACAATTAATAAAAAGGCGTCCAGAATTTAATATGGATTCTCGATTGTTGCTGGATAAGATCAATTATGAAAATGGAACGGTTATTATTAATGGAAAAGAATATGCTATTAATGATACGAATTTCCCGACGATTAATCCAGAAGATCCGTATGCCTTGAGTGAAGATGAACGGGAAGTTATGGAACGAATTCAGCAGGCCTTTATCAATTGTGAAAAGTTGCAAGAGCACGTGCGATTTTTATTT
>UQVN01000011.1 GCA_900544525.1 uncultured Eubacteriales bacterium | reverse complement strand
AAAAGTGGTTATACCAGCATAGACACGCTTGTATGTTTTTATATTTTCTTATTTACTTGCCATGGTTTGCTTGGCTTGAAAAAACTGTGGGATATTCTCCCGAATATATCATTCATGTAAAAATTGATGATTATATTCCATTTAACGAATTTTTTATTATCCCCTATATGCTCTGGTTTGCTTTTATTAGCATATGGGTCATATACTTTTTCTTTAAAGATACAAAAGAGTTTTATCAACTTACTTGCTTTTTATTTATTGGAATGACGATTTTTTTAATTGTATCCACCTTATTTCCAAATGGACATCAACTTCGTCCTACTGAATTTGCAAGAGATAATATTTTTGTGGATATGGTAAAATATCTCTATCAGATCGATACGCCAACAAATATTGCTCCAAGCATTCATGTATATAACACACTTTGCGTTTGGTCTGCTGTTCAAAGAAGTAGCTATCTAAAGGAACATTTTAGCAGCCGACTAAAAAATATAACTTATATTATAACAACAATTTTATCCATATCCATTATTTTATCTACTATGTTTTTAAAACAACACTCTTTCTTAGATGTTATAACCGCATTTATTATGTGGGGTGTTATTTATCGTTTTGTTTATCGTCCAGCTTATCATATAGAAAATAATAAGACAAAACCTTCCATTGAAAACATTTAATTGAGAATAAAGAAAAGCAATGCATTTTCTATAAAAAAGGGCTATCACACTAAAAAATTAGTGTGATGCCCTTTTTTATGTGATAGGAAAGGAAATTTCCTATCACATCTAATATCAATTTGACACACGAGAAAATATAACCTATTTTTAATTAAACCCAAAACAAAACGTTACTATCTGATATGCCATGATGGATACTTTTCGACCGCCTCTTCCTGGTAAATTAGAAGAACGTCCCATAATACTATAACGGAGCTTTCGATATAACTTGCGATCTAAGTTTTTTAAATACTTCCAAAGTTCTTGTTTTTTCTTAAAGTTCTCATCCGTTCCAGAACGTATTAATAAAATGGAGGATACCATCATCATAATATCCAAATAATTCATCATATACTTTCTTAACTTTTTATTCTCAATCTTCCACACATTATATGTCTCTAGCATAATATGTGTTACTCGGATTTGCTGATCAATTCTACCAATCATAACCTTTTCATTTACTGATTGATCTCCTCTTCCGATAAAATAACGATAGAAATTCACATCCAAATAGTATATGGTCTTTACATAAGGAAGTGGCTGATATACAAAAATATTATCAACATAAAATGTATGCTTTGGAAGCTTCAAACCACATTCTCTTAATAGCTCTGTTCGATAAATAACAGAATGCATTAAAATATATTGGGATTTTTTTAAAAATCTCATATCCTCCCATGTAATCACTTCATCTTGCGGAAACATATTGCGATAACTCATTACTTTTTTTCTTCTCGCTCCTTGTTTTTCATAGACAAAGTTACTAAGAAGCATATCAAGAGAAATATTTTCTCTTACCATCTTACGAAGAACTTCTAAAATATCATGATAAGCAGCTTTATTCACCCAGTCATCACTATCCACAACCTTATAATAGTATCCTGTGGCATTTAAAAGTCCTGTATTCACAGCCTCTCCATGTCCACCATTTTCTTGATGAATGGCTCTTACAATGGTTGGATACTTACTGGCATATTCGTCTGCAATTTGAGCCGTCCCATCTTTTGATCCATCGTCCACAATTAAAATTTCAACTTCCTCTCCTCCTTCTAAAAGAGAGTCAACACAATGTCTCATATAACTTTCTGAGTTATAACAAGGCACTGCAAATGTAATTAATTTCATCTATTTATCCTCCTATCTAGCAACTCCCCAATTTATCTGCAAGTTCTAATGCCTTTTCCACCATAGCATCAATGTTATAATACTGATACTCTGCTAACCGTCCTAATAAATATATATTGTCATATTTCTCTAGCATCTTACAATACTTTTCATAATTGGCACGGTTCTCTTCATTGAGAATGGCATAGTAAGGAATTTCTCCTTCTTCTCCTGTATAAGTACTTGGATATTCCTTCATAATGGTTGTCCCTTTTTCCTTTTGTCCTGTCATATGTTTAAATTCTGTAATTCTTGTATAAGACTCATTCACTGTATAATTGACAACCCCATGTGTTTGAACATAATCTTCTTCAAAATGTTCAAATGTAAAATGAAGGGTACGATAAGGTAATCTGCCATATTGAAACTCAAACAATTCATCTACTGGACCGGTATAAATAACCTCTCCTGAAAATGGAACGCCATCCAATAATATTTGATCATTCGTAAAAGAAATTCTCTCTTGGGCCTTTTTCCCAACTTGCACTTCAATGTTTTCATGGTTCAAAATCGCTTCAAACATTTTTGTATAGCCATCAAGAGGCATTCCTTGCCATGTATCTTGAAAATAACGATTATCTCTTGAAATTAACACAGGAACACGATTCATAACGGATGGATCGATCTCATCAGGCGTTTGTCCCCATTGCTTCATAGTATAATGAAGAAATACATTTTCATACACATAATCTGCAACTTTTTGAATTTCTTCATCTTCATTTTCTTTCAATGTTAAAATAGAGACTCTTGCCCCATCCCCATACGTATTTTTTAACTTTTCTTCTAATTCCTTCTCTTTCTCTTCTCCATATACTTGGTAAAGACTATTTAAGTTAAAAGGAACTGGTAAATAAGTGCCATATACATTTGCTACTACTTCATGAGAATATGGATACCATTTTGTAAAACGAGAAAGATATTCATAGACTCTCTTCTTATTTGTGTGAAAAATATGTGGACCATAAGTATGAATTAAAATACCATTTTCATCGTATTCATCATAACAGTTTCCAGCTATATGTTCTCTTTGTTCTATCACAAGTACCTTTTTATTACATCGCTCTGCTAACTCTCGTGCAATAACGCCCCCTGCCACACCTGCTCCAATTACTATACTATCGTACATTTTAGACCTCCATCGTTTTTTATCTTGTCTATCTTATTATCCTGTTGTTTATTCTACATGAAATATTCTAGAATTTCTATAAAGAATTTCTTAAAGATTTCCTACAAAGTACTAAAAGGGCTATCACTTAAATGTGATAGCCCCAAAAAAGTTCTCTATTAATTTGCACTCACATATTGTTCAATATGGTTTACTGCATCTTCTTCATCTTTTCCTTCAGCAATAACTGTAATTTCCTCTCCTACTGAAAGTCCAAGACTCATCATTCCCATAATACTTTTTGCATTGATTTTTTTATCTTCTGTTTCGATTAAAATACTGCTTTCATATTGACTTGCTACTTGTACTAAAACAGCCACTGGTCTCGCTTCTAATCCTGATGGAATTTTGATTGTCATAGTTTTTGTGATCATAATATCCTCCTTATTGCCTATTACAAACTTCTTGAATTTTGTTGACGTTCTCTCAAATCGTCTGCCATATTACTCAATTTTCTTAATCTATGATTGACACCAGATTTTCCTACTGGTGGATTAAGCATTGTTCCTAATTCTTTTAAAGTTGCCTCGGGCTGACTAAGACGTAATTTTGCAATTTCAGCAAGACCTTCTGATAGCTCTGAAAAACCGATCGTTTCTTGAATAAATCGAATATCCTCTAATTGTTTCATCGCAGCAGAAACTGTCTTATTAATATTGGCTGTCTCACAATTCACCCGTCGATTTACGGAATTTCTCATATCCTTTAATATTCGAACATTCTCTAATTTCATTAAAGAAACATGAGCTTCCATTACGTTTAAAATATCAACAATCATTGCACCTTCTTTTATATATACAACATAATATTTTTTACGTAAAACAATCTTGGCATCTAATTCAAATGTATTAATAATTTCTTGAAGTTGTTTTGCTTTTTCTTCATTAGTGCATACAATTTCAAAATGATAATTTTTTTCTGGATCACTAATAGAACCAGCCGCTAAAAACGCACCCCTTATGAACGCTCTCTTACAACACTCTCTTTGCAATACCATATTATCGATTTGAGATAATTCTTCTCGAATCTCTCCATTCTTATCGATTAATTTGGTTGCTCGTAATACTTTTAACGACTGTTCATGATCATCAATTTTCACCATATAAGTATGTGTTTTTTTTAAATACACATTCCGTTTAATCAAAATGCTTGCATTAATCTGAAATGCACTTTTTAATAGTGAATAGTATTTCCTAGCTACCACCGCATTTTCTGTATGAACAAGCAGCTTGTACTCATCAAATTCTGAAATTTGCACTCTACCACATAGGCTGACAATTGCTGCAATTTCCGCAATTTGACAATGCCTCGCTGGGCTCATAGCACGAGCCAGTTCTTCTTTCACCTCACTGGAAAAAGACATAATTTCCATTCTCCTTATTATAGTGCTTTTTGTTTTGTATCTTTCTCAATATCACGATGTTCTGTTCGGACACTATAGGGAAGGCTCTTCATTCGTTCTAATAATTCATTTACCATTGTTACAGAACGATGTTTCCCTCCTGTACAACCTATGCTCACAACAAGCTGATTCTTTCCTTCATTGATATAATTCGGAATTAAAAATTCAAGTAAATCTTCTATTTTATCCAAAAATTCGTAGGATTTTTGACTTGTCATCACATATTCTTGAATTGGTTTGTCATTTCCTGTCAAATGTCTAATTTCTTTAATATAATAAGGATTT
Organism: uncultured Eubacteriales bacterium; assembly: GCA_900544525.1. Taxonomy (GTDB): domain Bacteria; phylum Bacillota; class Clostridia; order Lachnospirales; family Lachnospiraceae; genus Scybalomonas. The sequence goes on along the minus strand of UQVN01000011.1, from coordinate 23,227 downwards.
GGCAAAAATCGTACATCAAATACAAGATCGGAATCCGTCGGGATTCCATACTTAAAACCAAAAGAAAGAATTGTAATAATGAAATTACTATAATTTTGATTTTCTACAAAAATCTTCCCAAGTTCATGCTTTAATTCCTTTGTTAAAAGACAACTGGTGTCAATAATATAACTAGCCTTTTCTCTTAAGAAACGAACTTTCTCTCTCTCAAGTAAAATTCCATTTTCAATCCGTGTACCATGAGCAAGAGGATGGATTCTCCTCGTCTCTTTATATCGCTTAATTAGCACTTCATTGGAAGCATCGAGAAATAAAATCTCATACTTTCTTCCTCTTGCCTCTAAAGCAGATAACTGATCGGCTAACATAAGAAGCGATTCTCCACTTCGTATATCAATACCAACTGCTACATTATTTACTTTTGTTTCCAAATTGTAAGTAATATCTGCAAAATTGGGTATTAAAGGAACTGGTAAATTATCCACACAAAAATATCCTGAATCTTCTAACATTTTAAGTGCTGTTGTTTTCCCAGCTCCTGACATACCAGATACAATGACAAATCTCATAACCGTACCCCTTATCTGTCGTTTTCAAATCCTATCATTTTCACTTCTGGATGTAAACGAACTCCAAATTTCTTCTCAACTCGGTTTGCTACTTCTTCAATTAACTGTCGCACATCATGAGACGTGGCATTTCCTGTATTAATTACAAATCCACAGTGTTTCTCTGATACTTGTGCCCCACCAACTTGAAAGCCTCTTAATCCTGTCTCATCAATCAATTGTCCTGCAAAATAGCCTTCTGGACGTTTAAAGGTACTTCCTGCACTTGGGTACTCTAATGGCTGTTTGTCTCTTCGCCTTTGTGCAAGATCTTCCATTTTTAATAAAATCTCTTCTTTTTGTCCTTTTTCTAATGAAACAACTGCTTCTAAAACAATATAATGATTTCTTCCAACTAAACTTGTGCGATATCCAAGTTCTAGCTCTTCTTTTGAAAGAGTTACAATCTCCCCTTCATCAGTAAGAACGGTCGCCTCTAAAATAACATCTTTCATTTCTCCGCCATAAGCACCTGCATTCATACTTACAGCTCCACCAAGGGTTCCTGGAATTCCTGCTGCAAATTCCAATCCTGTTAATTCATTTCTTAACGCTTCTTTTGCAAGGGAAGCTAAAGAAATCCCAGCCTGTGCTCGGATTGTTGTCTCATCTACTTCAACCGCCTTCATATTATCTGCAATTAAAATAACAACACCACGAATTCCATCATCTGCTACTAAAAGATTACTTCCATTTCCGATAAAATAATATGGTACCTGTGCTTCTTTTGCATGACAAACAACTTGTTTTACCTGTTCTGCATTTTGTGGAATAACAAACAAATCTGCATTTCCACCAATACGAAACGTTGTGTGTTTGCTCATAGGTTCCTTTTCTATCACTTGCTCTTCCCCTAGAGCAAGCACTAATGTCTTATATAATGTCTGATTCATATTGACACCTCAATAATTTCTATTTAATTATATCATACAATATTAAAGATTATTTCTCAATGTAAATAATAACTAAAAAACAGAGAGCAAAAAAGCCCTCTGTCATAACAAAACACTAGATTCAAAAAAAGTTTTTTCTCTCTTTTCAGCAATTTCCTAATATTTTATTTTAAACTACAAAACCTTCTGCGTAAATTACATACAAAGCTTTGCAGCTCCATAAATTCCAGCATCATTTCCAAGCTCTGCAAGCACTACTTTTGCAGTGCAAGCATGAAACGCATACTCATCAAAATATTTCTGAATCATATCAGTTAAATACGTTCCCGCTTTTGATACTCCACCGCCAATAACAATAACCTCTGGATCCGCAACAACAGCAAAAACAGAAAGGGCACGGCCTAAAATACGACAGAATTTCTCAACTTCTAAAACAGCGAATTCATCGCCCCCTTTTGCTGCATCTAAAATTTCTTTTGCCATAAAATCTGGCATCTCTCTAAGAACAGATGGCATATCGGATTTTTTTAATGCCTCTTTTACACTTCTGATTAAGCCTGTTGCAGAGGAGTATTGTTCTAAGCAGCCTTTCTTTCCACAGTTGCAAGCCACTATTTCATGTGGATTCACTGTTGCATGGCCAATTTCTCCACCAGCCCCATGACTTCCTGCTACGACTTTTCCATCAATAATAATCCCACCGCCAACACCTGTTCCAAGTGTTACTAAAATAACATTTTTATATCCTTTTGCTCCACCATTCCACATTTCACCAAGTGCAGCAACATTGGCATCATTTCCAGCTTTTACTGGAACCCCTAACAATTCAGTCATCGTATTAGCCACAGAAAAGGTTCCCCATCCAAGATTTACACAGCTTTTTACGACTCCATCTGCAGTAACAGGCCCTGGAACACCAACTCCTGCTCCTGTGATGTCAGAAAGATCAATTCCTTTTTCCGCTAACTTTGCCTTTACACTCTCTGCTACGTCATTTAAAATATAAGCTCCATTGTCTTCTTTTCTTGTAGCCACTTCCCATTTATCAAGAAGTTCTGCTTCTGTGGTAAATAAACCGATTTTTACTGTTGTTCCTCCGATGTCAATTCCTACTACATACTTCATTTTCATTTCTCCCTCTTTTATTACCATTCGTACAAAAATTTATTTCTCTTCTTTTCCTTTATTAAGGTTTCCTGTGACACGATTATAAAGCTCAATTGCAGCATTATATCCCATCTTTTTCTGACGATGGTTAACGGCTGCTGATTCTACAATAATTGCAAGATTACGCCCTGGGCGAATTGGAATGGAGTGGCATACTACTTTATTTCCAAGAATTTCTGTATACTGTTCTTCTAATCCAAGACGATCATACTCTTCTTTTTTATCCCACTCTTCTAACTTAATAACTAAATCGATACTTTGTGTTGGTTTTACGCTTTCAACACCAAATAATGTCTTTACATCAATAATTCCAATACCACGAAGTTCGATAAAATATCTTGTTATTTCTGGTGAAGTACCAACAAGGGTATCCTCACTGACACGCTTAATTTCTACCACATCATCAGATACAAGACGATGGCCTCGTTTAATTAATTCAAGAGCCGCTTCACTTTTACCAATGCCACTCTCTCCCATAATTAAAACACCTTCACCATAAACATCTACCAATACACCATGAATGGAAATTCTTGGTGCTAACTCTACATTTAACCAGCGAATAAGCTCTGCCATAAAGCCAGATGTATGTTGTTCTGTAGTAAGAACTGGTACTTTATGGCGTTTTGCAGCTTCCATTAAACGCTCACAAGGCTCTAAACCTCGGCAAAAAATAATACATGGAATTCCTGCTCCAAACAGACGATCCAAGCGTTCAATGACAATATCATCTTCCTGAATCTTTTTTAAATAGGTGTACTCTACCATACCGATAATTTGCACACGATCGGAATCAAAATGCTCAAAAAAACCAGAAAGCTGCAATGCTGGACGGTTGATATCCGTTTGTGTAATCATAACATCTTCGGTACTGATTTCAGGAGTTACATTTGTAAGACCCATTTTTTCCACAATTTTGCTTAACGCAACCTGATACATGTTTATTTCTCCTTTACTCCTTAAGTGCTCTATCCTGAGCCATTGGTCACTCACGATGAATAGGATTTATCTATTCCCGCTTGCTAACGCTCATTCTATCATAAACTTCACTTATGATCTTAACTTGATTTCTTTTTTATTATTTGCATTTATTATATCATTTTCTTTCATTATTATAAAGTTTCAATTTATTGTTTTGTATAAATTTATTTTTGAATCAAATTATTCTCTTCTATTAAATCTCTTTTGCTACGGTTTCTGTAATTCCTTCTACTGCCATTAACTGTTCTACATCCGCTTCTTTTATAAAAGCAATATCTTTAAAATGTCTCATTAAAGCTTTTCTTCTCGCTGGCCCTACCCCTTTAATGTCATCTAAAATGGACTTTATTTGTGTTTTACTTCTCAACTGTTTATGATATTCAATGGCAAATCTATGAGTTTCATCCTGAATTCTTGTAACGAGATGAAAAGCCTCACTATTTTTTGGAAATAATATTTCTTCATTTTGGTAATAAAGCCCTCTTGTTCTATGATTATCATCTTTTACCATTCCACAAACCGGAATATTAATTTTTAGTTCTTGTAATACCTTTAAAGCCACATTAACTTGTCCTTTTCCACCATCCATACATAGTAAATCTGGGAATCGGTTAAAACTTCCATATTGTTCTTCGATTCCTTTTTCTTTTAACTGCTCCTTTTCTTCTAATCCATGAGTAAAACGTCTTGTTAGCACTTCTTCCATACTCTTATAGTCATCAGGCCCTTTTACCGTTTTTATTTTAAACTTACGATAATCACTTCGCTTTGGTTTTCCATCTTCATAGACAACCATAGATGCTACTGTTTCAAAGCCGTTAATATTGGAAATATCAAACGATTCCATTCGGTGAATATTGGACAACCCTAAAAGTTGTTCTAGCTCTTTTACCGCACCAATGGTTCTCTTTTCTTCTCTTTTTAACTTTTCTCCGTCTCTTTGAAGGACAATAGAAGCATTTTCATATGCTAAATCAACTAACCGTTTTTTACTTCCCTTTTGTGGCACTAAAATTTGAACTTTTTGCTTTCTCTTCTTCGATAGCCACTCTTTCATAATCTCTTCTTCCTGAATCGGATATTGTAATACGAGTTCCTTTGGAATATAAGGTGTTCCGGCATAAAATTGCTTTACAAAGTTACTCATAACTTCTGACATGGTCGTTTCAGAAACCCCTGTCATATGGAAATTTTCTCTCCCTAATAACTTTCCATTTCGAATAAAGAAAACGGATACAACAGCCTCTTCCATAGCCTTTGCAATAGCCACCACATCTCGATCTTCCATTTCACTGGAATTGACTTTTTGTTTTTCTGAAATCGCCTGAATACTTTTTAACAGATCCCGATATTCTCCTGCTCGCTCAAATTCCATCTTTTCTGATGCTTCCATCATGGCTTTTGTTAAATGTTCCGTAATTTTTTGATGATTTCCACCTAAAAAGTCAAGCGCCTCATTAACGTATTTTCGATATTCTTCTACACTAATGTAATTTTGGCACGGAGCATCACATTGCTTAATATGATAATATAAACAAGGTCGATCGTTTCCTGTTTCCTTTGGTAAACTTCGATTGCAAGAGCGTAGTTTATATAACTTTCTTATTAATTCAATGGTATCTTTTACTGCACCTGCACTTGTATAAGGACCAAAATACTTTGCTTTATCCCTTTTTATTTGGCGAGCAAATAAAATTCTTGGATACGGTTCTTGGACAGTCACTTTAATATAAGGATAACTTTTATCATCTTTTAACATCGTATTATACTTTGGACGATATTCTTTAATTAAGTTGCATTCTAGCACAAGTGCCTCTAGCTCAGAGTCTGTTACGATATATTCAAAATAAGCAATTTGAGAAACCATTTTTTTTATTTTTTCTGTGTGATTGCGACTGCTTTGAAAATATTGACGCACACGATTTTTTAATACAACTGCCTTTCCAACATAGATGATTTCATCCTCTTTATTATGCATCAAGTAAACCCCTGGTTTTTCAGGCAGCTTTTTTAATTCTTCTTCTATATGAAACATAAAAACAGCGTCTCCTTCCTCAGTTTGTTTCCTTTTATTTTAACTGATTCTTGAGACGCTGTATACTTCTTTTTTCTTCTTAACTCATTAACATTAAAATCATCTGGGCAGTTTCTACCATATTGTTTCCACTATCCATACTCGTTTTTTGCAAATAACGATGGGCTTCTTCCTCTGTCATATGATTTCTCTCCATTAACACTTGTTTTGCTTCCTCAATCCGTTTTCTATCATTTTTGCTTCTTGCCTTCTTTTGGATCTGCTTTTCTTGTATGGCTTCCATCATATGAAGGGTATCCACCAATTCTGAAACTTTAAATGGCTGACGAATGGTCATAACTTCTTCACACCCATATTGATCCAGTACCTGCTCGGAAGCAACTAAAAGCATTTTAAATTCTCTCGGGAGATATTCGAGCATTTCCGTGTAAAACATATCGGTATAACGATAACTTCCAACGACGATTCCATATTCTAACTGCTGTACTTTTTCAAGAACACCAGCTCCAGTGGAACATACTGCTTCTATTTCAAAACCATTTTGTAGGAGAATATCCTTCATGCGTTTTCCATTTTCCAATTTTGGAAATACAATAATGATACTACTCATCTCTCCTCCTCCTTACATGGCTTCTTCTTTCCTATACTGTTATCTTATGCGGAAAGAATTTTTTTCATTAACTTTTGTAAATGCCTGTTCTTTTATCTTTCTTTAAATTCGATAAAGATATTGTTCAATTTCCCAAGCACTTACCTGCTCAATATAAGCATTCCACTCATTTAACTTTCCTTTTGCATAATGCATCGAAAACTCTTTTCCAAGAGTTTCTCTTATGAAATCATCGTTCTCAAATTCTAAAATGGCCTCTTTTAAATTAGCAGGCAATGCCTCGATTTGTCTTTCTTCTCTCTCTTCTTTTGTCATTTCAAAAATATTTTTATCAGTGGAATATGGTGGTTCTATTTTCTCTTTTATCCCTTGCAATCCAGCTCGTAAGCAAACAGCAAATACAAGATAAGGATTTGCAGAAGGATCGGGACTTCTAAGTTCCACTCGAATCTCTTCTCCTCTAACAGCTGGAATTCGAATCAAAGGGCTTCTGTTTTTGGAAGACCAGGCAATGTAAACAGGTGCTTCAAACCCTGGAACCAAGCGTTTATAAGAATTGACAATCGGATTTGTAATCACGGTCATTCCTTTCATATGCTTTAAGATACCGCCAATAAAATAATAGGCTTCTTTACTAAGCCCTAACGGATCCGAAGCATCAAAGAAACAATTTTTTCCATCTTTCATTAAAGACATATTGACGTGCATTCCTGAGCCATTGACACCATATTTTGGTTTTGGCATAAATGTGGCATGTACACCATGACGTTTTGCAATGGTTCTCACTGCAAATTTAAATGTCATAATCTGATCCGCTGCTTTTAAGGCACTTTCATATTTTAAATCAATTTCATGCTGGGCTGGTGCGGATTCATGATGAGAAGATTCGATTTCAAATCCCATATCTTCTAACGTAAGAACCATATCTCTCCTTGCATTTTCCCCTTGATCCAGAGGACCTAAATCAAAATACCCAGCTCTTTCCGTTGTATTCGTCGTTGGAGTTCCATCTTCTGCCGTCTGGAAAAGAAAAAATTCACACTCCGTCCCTACTTGAAAATCATATCTAAGTTCTTTTGCTTCTTCTAATACCTTCTTTAAAATATATCTTGGACTTCCTTCAAAATCGGTTCCATCAGGACGATAAATATCACAAATTAACCTTGCCACTTTTCCATGTTGTGGACGCCATGGAAGAATAACAAAGGTATCTAAGTCTGGATATAAATACATATCAGACTCTTCAATTTTAATATAACTTTCAATGGAAGAGCCATCAAACATACACTGATTATTCAATGCTTTTTTCATCTGACTTGCAGTGATTGCCACATTTTTAAATGTCCCAAACATATCCGTAAACTGCAGTCGGATGAATTCTACATCTTCCTCTTCTATCAGCTGTAAAATCCGCTCTCTTGTATAATGTGCCATTCTTTTCCCTCCTGTATACCGATTCTTTTAAAGTTTTCTTCTCTGTGCGCTGTGCATCGTTTGCACGTAGTGCTTTTTTATATACTAGGAAACACAATTTCCTAGTATATAAAAAAGGCGTTCTTATTCCATGGTTACTTCTCCATTGGAATAAGAACGCCTTTGTTCTTGGTGAGTATTATAGCAGTATCCTATTTTATTGTCAAATCATTTTTTAGCTCATCAAAGCTTCATCAATTTCTTTTGCCACTTCCATTCCTTCTCGTATTGCCCACACAACTAGAGATTGTCCTCTTCTACAATCTCCTGCAGAATAAATATTTGGAACATTTGTTTTATAACTTCCTGCTTTTGATTCAATCGAAGTCCGTTGATTAAAGGAAACTCCAAAGCAATCCCGAATATAAGGTTCTGTTCCTAAAAATCCTGCAGCAATAAAAACAACTTGTGCTTTCAATACTCGTTCACTACCCTTTACTGGCTCTAACACCCGTTTTCCATCTTTTATTTTTGATTCTACTTTTACTATTTTTACCCCTTTTAACTGACCATGTTCATCCATTAAAAACTCTTCCACTGTTGTTTCATAAATTCTTGGATCCTGTCCAAACACTGCAATTGCCTCTTCTTGGCCATAATCAGTCTTATTAATTTTTGGCCATTCTGGCCATGGATTATCGGCAGTTCTTTCCTCTGGTGCTTTTGGCATCATCTCAATCTGAACAATTGACTTTGCCCCTAGTCGAATGGAAGTTCCTACGCAGTCGTTTCCAGTATCGCCTCCTCCGATTACAATAACATCTTTTCCTTTTACTTCTGGATACTGTCCTTTTTTGCCGTTCTGTAACTCTGGCAAACTCTTCGTTACTTTGCTTAAAAAGTCCACTGCAAAATAGATTCCCTTTGCTTCTCTTCCTTTTACAGAAATGTCTCTCGGGTTTGATGCCCCACATGCTAAAAGTATTTTATCATATTGTTCTTGTAACTCTTTTACCGATATGTCAATGCCTGCATTTACATTTGTAATAAAACGAACCCCTTCTTCTTCTAATAGCTTCACTCTTCGATCAATCACCCATTTTTCTAATTTCATATTTGGTATTCCATAATAGAGAAGACCACCGATTCGATCACTGCGTTCATAAACCGTTACTTCATGTCCTCTTTTATTAAGAACAAAGGCAGCAGAAAGCCCTGCTGGACCACTTCCGATAATGGCTACCTTTTTCCCTGTTCGAATAGAAGGTGGCTCTGGTTTTATTTTATCATGCAAAAATGCTTGTTCAATAATAGAATACTCATTTTCTTTTATAGAAACAGGTTCTCCATGTAAACTACAAGTACAAGCTTTTTCACAGAGTGCTGGACAAACTCTTCCTGTAAATTCAGGAAATGGATTTGTTTTTTTCAAACGTTCATAGGCTTGTTCCATATTGCCTAAATAGACAAGATCATTCCATTCAGGAATCAAGTTATTGAGCGGGCATCCTGATGTCATTCCACCGATCATCATTCCAGACTGGCAAAATGGCACTCCACAGTCCATACATCTTGCCCCCTGTTTTCTTTGTTCGTTAAAAGGCAGGCTTTTATGAAACTCTAAGAAGTTTTGGATTCTTACATTTGGCTCGATGACATCGCCTATCTTTCTCTCATATTCTAAAAATCCTGTTGGTTTTCCCATAGCCTTTTCCTCCTATTTTACTTTTCCTGTTGTACTTTCATAAAATGCCTCTATTTGTGCCTGTTCACTATCATATCCTTTCTCTTCATAGCGAACGGTTAATGCAAGCATTTTTTTATAATCATTTGGAATGACTTTTTTAAACTTTGGTAAATAATCTTCAAAATGTTTTAATACTTCTTTTCCTTTTTGAGAGCCAGTTGCTTTTACATGTTCTTCAATCAAACGGAATAGTTGTTGTTCTTCCGCTTTTTCTGTTACCTTCTCTAAAGAAATCATCTCTTTATTTAAATTTTTATAAAACTCATTTTCCTTATCTAGCACATAAGCGATTCCACCACTCATGCCAGCTGCAAAGTTCTTTCCAGTCTTTCCAAGAACGACAACACAGCCACCTGTCATATATTCGCATCCATGGTCGCCAACGCCTTCAACTACCGCATAAGCTCCTGAATTTCGAACACAAAATCTCTCACCAGCAATCCCGCTAATATATGCTTTTCCACTGGTCGCACCATAAAGAGCTACGTTACCTACAATAATGTTTTCCTCTGCCTTAAATGTCGCTTCTTTTGGAGGATAGAGCACTAATTTTCCACCAGATAATCCTTTTCCAAAGTAATCATTGGAATCACCACTTAGCTCTAACGTCAATCCTTTTGGAATAAAGGCTCCAAAACTTTGTCCTCCAGCTCCATGGCAATGAATCACAATTGTATCCTCTTCTAACCCTTTTTTATGATTTCTCGTAATTTCAGAGCCAAGCATTGTTCCAAAAGAGCGATCCGTATTGGTTACATCGATGGTCAATTCCGCTTTTGTTCCATCTACTACTTGTTTCTTTAATTCCTTTAAAAGAACCGCTTGATCTTTTGTGTGCTTTAATTGGAAATCATATACTTTTTCAGGATTAAAAGTTACAAAAGATTTACCTTCTTTGGCTTGATATAAAACAGCACTTAAATCTACTTTCTTTGCGTGCACTAAATGTGCAGTTTCTTTTTCTTTTAAACATTCACTATGCCCTACCATCTCATCGATTGTTCGAAATCCTAATTTTGCCATATATTCTCTGAGTTCTTCTGCAATAAATAGCATAAAATTCATAACATATTCTGGCTTTCCAATAAAACGTTTGCGAAGTTCTGGATTTTGTGTTGCAATTCCCATTGGACAAGTATCTAAGTTACAAACTCGCATCATGACACAACCTAAAGCAACAAGCGGTGCTGTTGCAAATCCAAACTCTTCTGCTCCAAGAAGCGCTGCAACCGCTACATCACGACCACTCATTAGTTTTCCATCGGTTTCTAAACGAATTTTATCTCGCAATCCATTTTGAATTAGCGTTTGATGTGTTTCTGCAAGCCCCAATTCCCAAGGAAGCCCTGCATGTTGAATGGAACTTTTTGGTGCTGCTCCTGTTCCACCATCGTATCCAGCAACTAAAATAACTTCTGCTCCCGCCTTTGCAACACCTGCTGCAATAGTTCCTACTCCTGCTTCAGATACTAATTTTACAGAAATTGCCGCTTTATCATTGGCATTTTTTAAGTCATAAATCAATTGAGCTAAGTCTTCAATAGAGTAGATATCATGATGTGGTGGTGGAGAAATCAGACTAACACCTGCTGTAGAATGTCTTGTCTTTGCAATCCAAGGATATACTTTTTTGGATGGAAGATGTCCTCCTTCTCCTGGTTTTGCTCCTTGTGCCATCTTAATCTGAATCTCATCAGCAGACACAAGGTAACGGCTTGTTACACCAAATCTTCCAGAAGCCACCTGTTTAATAGAAGAACAGCGATCTTCTTTACTTCCTCTTGAGTCCAATCGTTCTTCACTTTCACCACCTTCTCCTGTATTGGATTTTCCATGAAGGCGATTCATGGCAAGCGCAAGCGCTTCATGAGCTTCTTCTGAAATAGAACCATAGGACATAGCTCCTGTTTTAAATCGTTTTACAATAGACTTGGCACTCTCCACTTCAGAAATTGGCACCCCTTTTTCTGGATACTGAAATTCTAAAAGACTTCTTAAATATCCAGTATCTTCTTGATCCACAAGAGCACTATATTGTTTAAACATAGCATAATCCCCTCTTTGGACCGCCTGCTGTAAGAGATGAATCGTCTGTGGATTATAACGATGTTCTTCTCCTTGGCTTCGCATTTTATGGCCACCAATACTGTCTAATGCAAGGTCTACTGGTTGTCCCAATGGATCAAATGCTTCTGAATGGCGTTTTTTCACATCTTCTTCAATATCTTTCAATGTAATTCCGCCAATTCTACTTACCGTTCCTGTAAAATAGCGCTGAATGACTTCTTCTGAAATACCAATTGCCTCAAAAATTTGAGCTCCTTGATACGATTGGATCGTAGAAATTCCCATCTTTGATGCAATTTTTACAATTCCATGTAAAACAGCATTATTATAGTCTTCTACCGCCGCATAATAATCTTTTTCAAGCATACCATCTTCGATTAACTGCTTAATTGTTTCTTGTGCTAAATATGGATTAACTGCACTAGCACCATATCCTAACAAGGTTGCAAAATGATGGACTTCTCTTGGCTCTCCAGATTCTAATATAACAGCAAGTTCCGTTCTTTTCTTTGTCTTTACAAGATGCTGATGAACCGCGGATACCGCTAACAAAGAAGGAATGGCTAAATGATTTTCATCGACGCCTCGATCGGATAAGATTAAAATATTAGCGCCGTCCCGATAAGCTTTATCCACTTGAACAAAAACATACTCCAATGCTTTTTCTAATTTGGAACTTTTATAATACGTAATTGGAACAACCGCTACCTGAAGCCCTTCCTGCTTCATATTTTTAATTTTTAATAAATCCGTATTTGTTAAAATTGGATTGTTAATTTTTAATACTTGGCAGTTTTCTGGTTTTTCTTCTAAAATATTTCCATCTTTTCCAACATAAATCGTTGTTGATGTAACGATTTCTTCTCGAATGGCATCAATTGGTGGGTTAGTTACCTGTGCAAATAGCTGTTTAAAATAATGGAACAACGGTTGATGCTCACTTGAAAAAACAGAAAGTGGAGTATCAATTCCCATAGAAGCAATACTTTCCGCTCCATGAAATGCCATATTACGAATGGATTCTCGATATTCTTCATAGCGATACCCAAACGCTTTTTGCAATTGTTTTCGCTGATCTTTTTCGTATTCTTCTACCTTTTTATTTGGAATCTTTAAGCTTTTTAACTCAACTAAGTTGCTATCTAACCATTCTCCATAAGGCTGTTTTTTTGCATAGTATTGTTTGATCTCTTCATCGCTAAATACTTTTCCAATTTTTGTATCCACTAAAAGCATTTTTCCTGGATGCAAACGCTCTTTTTTTGCAATTTTTTCTGGTGGTATTGATAAAACTCCAACTTCTGATGACAAAATTAAGTTCCCATCGGTTGTAATATAATAGCGAGATGGACGAAGACCATTCCGATCAAGAATTGCTCCCATTACTTCCCCATCGCTAAATAAAATAGAGGCTGGACCGTCCCAAGGCTCCATCATCGTTGCATAATACTGATAAAAATCTCGAACTTCCTGAGATAATGTTTGATTATTTGCCCAAGGCTCAGGTACTAAAACCATAACGGCCAACGGAAGTGGCATACCACTCATAGTCAAAAACTCCAATGTATTATCAAGCATTGCAGAATCAGAGCCTTCTGTATTCACAACAGGAAGTATTTTATGAAATTCATTGTCCCAAAGAGAAGATTTCATTGTCTCTTCCCTCGCTGTCATTTTATCCACATTTCCTTTAATCGTATTGATTTCCCCATTATGAACCATCAGTCGATTTGGATGTGCTCTTTCCCAACTTGGATTCGTATTGGTACTAAAACGAGAATGAACTAAAGCGATAGCACTTTTATAGCTTTCCTCTTGTAAATCTTGAAAGAACAAACGAAGCTGTCCCACTAAGAACATTCCTTTATATACAATCGTTCTGCTTGATAGCGATACCACATAAGTGTCTTCATTGCTCTGCTCAAAAATTCTTCTTACCACATACAATTTTCTATCAAAAGCAAGACCTTTTTCCACTTGTTTTGGTTTTTCTACAAACGCTTGCATAATATACGGCATACAATCTTTTGCTCGTGCTCCAAGAACCGTTTCATCAATAGGAACTTTTCTCCAACCAAGAAATTTCATTCCTTCCTTTTCGACAATCACTTCAAACATTCTCTTTGCTTGATTTCTTTTTCTCTCTTCTCTTGGAAAGAAAAACATACCAACTCCATACGTTCCTTCTTCACCTAAAAAGACGCCGAGGGATTCACAGGTATTTTTGAAGAAAGAATGGGAAATCTGTAAAAGGATTCCTACTCCATCACCTGTTTTTCCTTCGGCGTCTTTGCCAGCTCTATGTTCTAAATTTTCTACGATTGTCAAAGCGTTTGCCACGGTCTCATGGCTTTTTTGTCCTGTTATATTTACAACGGCTCCGATTCCACAGTTATCATGCTCAAACTGCTGCCTATAAAGCCCCCTTTGTTGTTCCATGGTTGTTCACCCTTTCTACTAAATTTGTTCAAAGGATAAACCATTTTTTGAATTTTGTAAAGACCTAAATTTCGTTTTGTTAGTTTTTACTAAATTTTTTATAGGAGATCGCCCCTGCAATAAATCCCTTAAAAAGTGGATGTGGGCGATTTGGTCTTGACTTAAATTCTGGATGGGCTTGCGTTGCTAAAAAGAAGTTTTCTTCTGTTAGTTCTGCCATCTCAACAATTCTCTTATCTGGAGAAAGTCCAGAAAATGTCAATCCGTGTTGCTCTAACACTTCTCGATAGGCATTATTTACTTCATAGCGATGTCTATGTCGTTCACTAATCTCCTTCTTCCCATAGCAAAGAAATGCTTTACTTCCTTCTTCTAACATACAAGGATAAGCTCCAAGGCGTAACGTTCCACCAATATTTTCTACATTTTCTTGCTCTGGCATTAAGGCTATAACTGGATGGGTTGTATTCTCATCAAGTTCAATGCTGTGTGCATCTTCATACCCTAATACGTTTCTTGCAAATTCCACAATCATCAACTGCATTCCAAGGCAAATTCCGAAAAACGGAATATGATTGACTCTTGCATAACGGATCGCTTCGATTTTCCCTTCTACTCCACGGCTTCCAAAACCACCTGGCACTAAAATTCCATCCAGCTCTCCTAATACTTTCTTTGCATTTTCTCTTGTAATCGTTTCGGAATCGATCCATTCAATTTCTACTTGCACTTCATTGGCGATTCCACCGTGTTTTAGCGCTTCTGCTACACTTAAATAGGCATCGTGAAGTTGTACATACTTACCGACAATTCCGACTTTCACCTTCTCTTTTGCTTGTTTTAATACACTAACCATCTCTGTCCATTCGGTGAGATCTGGTTTTTTCTTCTCTAATTTCAAACAATCCAATACAACTTCTGCTAAATGCTCTTTTTCCATGGCAAGCGGTGCCTCATAAAGAAATGGTACATCTAAATTTTGCAATACATGACTGCTTTTTACATTGCAAAAAAGTGCAATCTTTTCTCGTATCTCTTCAGAAATTGGATGCTCAGATCGGCATACTAACACATCTGGCCAAAGCCCCATAGATTGTAATTCTTTTACACTGGCTTGTGTTGGTTTTGTCTTCATCTCTCCTGATGCTTTTAAGTATGGAATGAGTGTTACATGAATTAAAATCGCATTTTCATTTCCAACTTCATGTTTAAACTGGCGAATGGCCTCAAGAAATGGCTGACTTTCGATATCTCCAACCGTTCCTCCAACTTCAATAATGGCAATCTTTTTCTCGTCTTCGTCTTTTGCTTGATAAAAGCGTTCTTTAATGGTATTGGTAATATGGGGAATCACTTGTACTGTCCCTCCACCAAATTCTCCTTTTCTCTCTTTTTGCAAGACAGACCAATAGATCTTTCCTGTTGTCACATTGGAATTTTTATCAAGGCTCTCATCAATAAATCGTTCATAATGTCCAAGATCCAGATCCGTTTCTGTTCCATCGTCCGTTACATAGACTTCCCCATGCTGAATTGGATTCATTGTTCCTGGATCAATGTTAATATAAGGGTCGAATTTTTGCATTGTCACTTCATACCCTCTTGCTTTTAAAAGTCTTCCTAAAGACGCCGCTGTAATCCCTTTTCCAAGCCCAGATACAACACCGCCTGTTACAAATACATATTTTACTGCCATGCTATTTCCTCCTTTTTTGCATAACACTTTGTCTGATTCGTTTCATTTTTTTAGAACAAGAGAACACGATCTGAAAAATAATATCTTTTGTTTCTCTCAACAATGATTGACATAACACTTATACACATACTTTGAAAAAAATGCAACTTTTTTTTTAAAAAATTTCATTTCCAGTATCTTTTTTTCATTTAGGGGTTGACATTTTTTTGTCAACGTGTATACTACTATCCATAAAGCAAAGGCGCTTCGGTTTTAATCGAAGTGCCTTTTTTCGTTGATTAAAGAAATACAAAAACAATAAATACCAAAAAGGAGCCATCGCCATGAATAAAAATATTCCAGAACTCTATGGAAGTCTTGTCTTTAACGACAAAGTAATGAAAAATAAACTTCCAAAAGACGTATACAAAGCGTTAAAGAAAACAATTGAACAAGGAACTCATTTAGAACTCGATGTAGCCAATGCTGTCGCTGTCGCTATGAAAGAGTGGGCAGTGGAACATGGCGCTACCCATTTTACCCATTGGTTTCAACCGATGACTGGAATTACTGCGGAAAAACACGATAGTTTTATCTCTCCAGTTGGAAATGGAGAAATCAATATGGATTTTTCTGGAAAAGAACTTGTAAAAGGAGAACCAGATGCCTCTAGCTTTCCATCAGGAGGTCTTAGAGCCACATTCGAAGCCCGCGGATATACCGCTTGGGATCCGACCTCACCTGCTTTTATCAAAGATGATACTCTTTGTATTCCAACGGCATTCTGCTCTTATAGCGGAGAAGCTCTTGATAAAAAAACACCTCTTCTTCGCTCCATGGATGCTTTAAATGTGGAAGCCGTAAAACTTCTCCACATACTTGGACAGACAGACGTTCATCGTGTTAATACAACCGTAGGTGCTGAACAAGAATATTTCCTCATCGACAAAGACCTTTACACAAAAAGACGGGATCTAAAATTTTGCGGTCGTACTTTAATGGGTGCAAAAGCTCCAAAAGGCCAAGAGATGGAAGATCACTATTTCGGCACAATAAAACCAAGAGTATTAGCATTTATGAAAGATCTCGATGAAGAACTTTGGAAACTTGGAATTCCATCAAAAACGCGACACAATGAAGTGGCACCTGCTCAACACGAATTAGCTCCTGTTTTTGATACAACCAATGTAGCAGTTGATCACAACCAACTTACGATGGAGCTGATGAAAAAAGTGGCTGATCGTCATAATCTTTCTTGTCTTCTTCATGAAAAACCTTTTGAAGGTGTCAATGGAAGCGGAAAGCATAACAACTGGTCTCTTCTAACAGATACTGGTATTAATTTACTAGAACCTGGAAAAACACCAGCCGAAAACATTCAATTTCTTGTCTTTCTTATGGCAATTATAAAAGCGGTTGATGATTATGCGGACCTTATGCGTATCTCCGTTGCTAGCGCAGGAAATGATCATCGATTAGGCGCAAATGAAGCACCTCCTGCTATTGTTTCCATCTTTCTTGGTGATGAATTACAATCCGTATTAGAAGCCATTGAAGGAGATAAAAACTGTGATGAAACAAAACAAATCCAGATGGAAACTGGTACGAAAGTTCTTCCACATTTTATGAAAGATACAACGGATCGAAATCGTACTTCTCCTTTTGCATTTACAGGAAATAAATTTGAGTTTCGTATGCTTGGCTCCTCCCTTTCTGTTTCTGGACCAAATATTATTTTAAACACTGCGGTTGCAGAATCTTTATCTCAGTTTTCAGAGCGTTTAAAAGATGTCAGCCAAGAAGATATGCCATTAGCAGTACATAACCTGCTAAAAGAAATGATTAAAAAACATAAACGCATTATTTTTAATGGTAATGGATATGCCAACGAATGGGTGGAGGAAGCAAAAAGACGAGGACTTTATAATCTAACTTCCACACCAGATGCTCTTCCTTATTTTGTCCATGATAAAAACATTTTACTCTTTACAAAGCATCATATTTTTACACGCGAAGAAATTTATTCTCGTTATGATATTTTGTTGGAAAATTATTGTAAAGGCATCGCTATTGAAGCAAAAACTATGATCGAAATGACAAACAAAGACTTTCTCCCAGCAGTTACCACTTATGAAACCCATCTTGCAAAAGAAGTAGCACAAAAGAAAGCGATTTCTTCCTCTATCCCTACTTCTTATGAAGAAAACTTACTCATGACGCTGTCAAAATCCACTTGTACCATTTATGAAAAAATAGAGAAACTCTCTCAATCTCTTAAAGAGATTGAGGAAATGGAAGACTCTCTTACAAAAGCACAGAACTATCACGATCTTATATTACAAGCAATGGAAGAAATTCGCACAGATATCGATGCAATCGAACCTCTCATTCCAGATACGATTCTTCCTTATCCAACCTATGAAAAATTGCTGTTTTATGTTTAATCTTCAGTAGAAAGAAAAATTTCTTTTGACTAGACAGACAAAGTTTTAACTCTCTCTAATAAATTCAGATAATTAGTTTTTATTGCTACTTTACACATATTGCTAGATAAAATCTTTCCTCATCCAAAGAAGATATGTCTATTTTCACAAAAAAATAGATATATCTTCTTTTCTTTTATTCTATTTCTACTCTTTTTTCTCATTATTCTATTCTTTCTTTGACATCGTTCTTTTTTCTTCTCATCTTTTTCCATTTTTTCAAAAAGAAACAGGGGTTTACAAGACTACATTTTATGGGTAAGATTAACATGAAATCTATCTCGGAAAAGATATTCCTATACATAAGAAAGCGAGGATAAATTCATGGCAATGAATGATGTATCTATTTACGACAGCGGTTTAAGAGAAGAATGTGGTGTTTTTGGCATCTATAATCGCGATGGTGACAATGTATCAAGATCCATTTATTATGGATTATCAGCTCTTCAACACAGAGGACAGGAATCTTGCGGTATTGCTGTTTTTGACACAAATGGCCCTAAAAGACAAGCGGCCTTCCACAAGTCTCTTGGCCTTGTAAACGAAGTTTTTAAACCAGAAATTTTAGACTCTCTAAACGGGAATATTGGCGTCGGTCATGTCCGCTATTCCACAACAGGTGCCGTCACTCAAGAAAATGCGCAACCTCTTGTTCTAAACTATATGAAAGGAACCTTAGCGTTAGCTCACAACGGTAATCTAGTGAATATGGCAGAACTCCGTCATGAACTGGAATATACAGGAGCTATTTTCCATACGACGATTGATTCAGAGGTAATCGCTTATCATATTGCGAGAAGCCGTGTCCACACTCCTTCTGTAGAAGAAGCGGTTTATGAAAGTGCCAAAAAACTAAAAGGTGCCTATAGCCTTGTTATTATGAGCCCAAGAAAATTAATCGGTGTTCGCGATCCATGGGGACTAAAGCCACTCTGTCTTGGAAAACGTGGTAATTCTTATATTCTAGCTTCTGAAAGCTGTGCTCTTACAGCTATCGATGCAGAATTTATTCGAGACATTGAGCCAGGAGAAATCATCACCATTACTCCAACCGAAATCTATTCCGATTATCGCCTTTCGAAACAGCATACCGGACGTCAGGCTCGTTGTATTTTTGAATATATTTATTTTGCCCGTCTTGATAGTAAAATTGATGGGTTTAATGTATACGACGCTCGTATCCGAGCAGGCTCTGCATTGGCACGCTCCTATCCTGTGGATGCTGATTTAGTCGTTGGTGTTCCTGATTCTGGTCTTTGTGCAGCACAAGGTTATGCGTTAGAATCTGGCATTCCATTTGCTCTTGCCTTCCATAAAAATAGTTATATGGGACGCACTTTTATTAAACCAACTCAACAGGAACGAGAGTCTGCCGTAAAAATCAAGCTGAGCATTTTAGAATCCGTCGTAAAAGACAAACGATTAATTCTTGTGGATGACTCCATTGTAAGAGGAACGACTATTAAAAACTTAATTACGATGTTAAAACAAGCTGGCGCCTTAGAAGTCCATGTTCGCATCAGTTCACCGCCATTTTTATATCCTTGCTATTTTGGAACCGATGTGCCATCCAATCAACAACTCATCGCTTCTTCTATGACACCAGAAGAAATCTGTGCCGATATCGGTGCTGATTCGCTTGGATATATGAAAATTGAGCATTTACAGGCAATGGTTCCAAACCTTCCAATCTGTACTGCTTGCTTTAATGCAGACTATCCAATGGATGTATCCGATGCAAATCCAAGCGAAGAAAAATGTTAAATATTTAAAAGAAAAAAGAGGATAGTGGCTTCTTAACCACTATCCTCTTCTTTTATTTACGCAAAGACGAGCCATGGGAGAGCATTTATGCTCACATATGGCGACTGTCTGCGAACGTGAGAAGCTCGCAAAGCGTGCTTCTCATCGTTATTATGCATTTAATAAAAACTGTTCTACCACTTTGGCTACACCATCTTCATCATTGGAAGTTGTAATAAAGTCAGCGAATTGTTTGACAAGGGGTTGGGCATTTTCCATTGCCACTCCAAGGCCTGCAAACTGAATCATTGAAAGATCATTGAATCCATCTCCACAAGCAATCATCTCTTCTCTTTTGATCCCTGTACACTCCAATAATCGTTCTAACGATGCTGCCTTATCCACTCCCTTTGGCATAATCTCTAAGAAAAATGGCTCTGAACGATACACAGATAATAACCCATGGGTTGCTTCTTGCACTTTTGGTTCTACCGTAGCCATATAAGAACCTTCTCCTACCATCAGTATTTTTGGCACAGGAAACACAATCGCTTCCTTTGGATTTTCTACTCTCTCAACAGGCATATGATTGATTTTTGCCTCAATCTTTACATAAGGATTATTCGGATTATTACTTAAAATCCGCTCTCCCTCATAGGTTAAAAAGTCTACTTGATATTGTTTTGCCAAATCAATCAATTCTGGAACCATTTCTGATGGAATGGTTCTTTGATAAATCACTTCTTTCGTCTTACAATTGGTAATTCTTCCACCATTAAACGAAAGAATATAGCTTCCATATTTCCCCAGCTCTAACTCTCTTGCTAATGGCACAACACCATAGGTGGGTCTTCCTGATGCTAATACGACTTTTACTCCTCGTTCTTGCGCTTCAAATAATGCCTTCTTTGTTCTTTCTGTAATAACCTTTTGTGAATTTGTCAATGTCCCATCTAGATCCAATACGATCATACGATATGCCATTTTCTTTCCTCCTCATCCAATCCTTTTATTAAAAATTAAAATTTCGTTTTTCTTTTTCTAAATTTGCTATTTGACTCATTGCGTTCATATAAACAAAAAGAAACGGTGTTTCTTTTATCATAAAACTACCGTTTCTTTTTACCAAACTATTATGAAATTGTCAACTAAAAGAAATCTTTTTAGGCTTGTCTTTTAGTCTTCTTTTTCTTCTCCTAAAGGTAACTGTTCTGGTTTAATTCCTGTTTGTTTTTGCACAAATTCTTCCCAGCTTTCACCTTCTTTTGGGACTGGTTTTTCTTTCTTTTCTTCTTCTACCACATCTACGTCTTCATGGGTTAGGGAAATATCCTCTTCTTTTTCTAATAAAATTGGTTTTACAGTCTCTTCTTGACTTTCTTCTCCTTTCCCATTGATACGTTCGAAGATTTCCATAAATTGTTTTCCTGTAATCGTTTCTTTTTCAATTAAAAATTCCGCGATTTCATCCAATGCTTCCATGTTGTCTTCCATGATTTTTAATGCCTTATCGTATGCATCTTTTAAAATCTTACGAACTTCTTCATCAACACCTGCTGCTGTTGCATCGGAACAATTCATCACTGGTCTTCCATCTAAATAACGATTTTGAATGGACTCTAATCCCATTAAACCGTATTTTTCAGACATACCATACTGTGTTACCATGGCTCTTGCAATGGCTGTAGCACGTTCAATATCATTGGATGCTCCTGTTGTTACGGAATGGAACTTAACTTCTTCTGCCGCACGACCGCCAAAAAATGTTACTAATTCATTGAGCATTTGATCTTTGCTCATTAAATAACGTTCTTCTTCTGGCACTTGTAATGTGTAGCCAAGAGCTCCCATAGTTCTTGGAACAATGGTAATTTTTTGTACTGGCTCTGTATGCTTTTGTGTTGCGATACAAAGTGCATGACCGACTTCATGATAAGAAACAATTCTCTTTTCTTCGTCATTTAAAATACGATCTTTCTTTTCTTTACCAGCAATAACAACTTCTACTGCCTCAAATAAATCTTTTTGAGAAACATACTCTCTTCCTGCTTTTACCGCAGCAAGAGCTGCTTCATTGACCATATTGGCAAGATCAGAACCAACGGCACCTGCTGTTGCAAGGGCAATTGCTTCTAAATCTACCGTTTCATCCATTTTTACATCTTTTGAATGAACTTTTAAAGTCTCAACACGACCTTTTAAATCTGGTTTTTCTACGATAACACGACGATCAAAACGTCCTGGACGAAGGAGGGCTTTATCAAGCACTTCTGGACGGTTTGTAGCAGCTAAAATAATAATTCCTTTTGACGTATCAAATCCATCCATCTCCGCTAATAACTGGTTCAATGTCTGTTCTCGTTCATCGTTTCCACCACCATAGTGGCTATCACGACTTTTACCAATAGCATCAATCTCATCGATAAAAATAATACAAGGCGCCATACTCTGTGCCTGTTTAAATAAATCACGCACACGAGAAGCTCCTACACCAACAAACATTTCCACAAATCCAGAACCAGATAAAGAGAAAAATGGAACATTGGCTTCACCAGCAACTGCTTTTGCAAGCAATGTTTTACCGGTTCCTGGAGGTCCTACAAGCAAAGCACCTTTTGGTAACTTAGCCCCAATTTTTAAATAACGGCTTGGATTATGAAGGAAATCCACCATCTCTCGAAGCGATTCTTTGGCTTCATCCTGTCCTGCAACATCGGCAAATGTCACGCCTGTCTTCTCTTCTACATAGACTTTTGCATTACTTTTGCCTACGCCACCCATGAATCCTCCACCATTCTTTGTCATCATTCTCATACCAAAGAATAAAATTCCATAGATAAAGATAAGTGGAACTACCCAACTTGCAATTGTTGTAAGAATCCCTGATGTATTATCTCTTTCTTCTGTTCCATAGGTGAACGTTACATTATTTTTCTTTGCTGTTTCTTTTGCCTCTTCTAATCTCTTTCCAAGATCATCATCTGGAAAATAGATAACTTTATAGACAACTTTATTAATTGGATTTGTTTGTTCTTTTGGTTCTACGAGGAAGTAGCTTTGGGCGCTTCCAGAATTTAATGTCACTTTTTGGATTTCTCCATTTTCCAACATATCAATAAATTCACTATAAGGAATCATTGTCTGTTGTGGTCTTGTCGCCCTTTCTATTACGGACTGAAACAAAAAGGTAAATAAAAGTGCCAATACAAGCAAAACAATTAATGGCTTTTTATTTCCCATACTTTTTTTTGGATCTTTTTTATTATTCTCCTCCAAAAGGTACACCTCCCTTTCTTTTTGGTTTTCTCCCATTGTTTGAGAACTGCCCAAAAGGGCATATAGAATCATTATATGTAAAACTCATTAATA
>UQVN01000010.1 GCA_900544525.1 uncultured Eubacteriales bacterium | reverse complement strand
TGCAAAGCAGAAAAAAGCAGAGCCTTTGTTTTGAAATTCCCTTTGATCGAGCACAGTTTGCCAATTACCTTTGTGTAAATCGAAGTGCATTGTCAAAAGAATTATCAAAAATGCAAGAGGCAGGATTTATTCGATATCATAAAAATAAATTTGAAATTTTGCGTTTATTGTAAAAAATGTTGCTATGACAACGGAAAAATGAATTTTCTTTCTATATAATAATGATTAGATTAATTAATCGAAGTAATTCTAACGATGAAAGGATTAGAGAGAAAATGAAAAAATGGAAAAAATGTTTAGCAATGGTATTGACAGGAGCGATGATGGTATCCGCTGTTGGTTGTGGAGCATCAAAGAGTAGTGATGGTACAACAGGTGGAGCTGTAACAGAAGAGAAAACAGATTCAGCTACACCAGATACAAAACTTTTAATTGCTGCAGCAGCTAGTTTGGAATATTCTATGAAGGAAAAATTAATTCCAATGTTCGAAGAACAAAATCCAGGAGTGACGGTTGAAGGCACTTATGATAGTTCTGGAAAATTACAAACACAAATTGAAGAAGGATTAGAAGCAGATCTCTTTTTCTCAGCAGCAAAAACACAGATGGATGCTTTATCTGAAGAAGGATATATTGATACAAATAGTGAAAAAGATGTATTGGAAAATAAATTAGTATTAATCGTTCCAGCAGATTCTAAGTTAGATGTTACAAAATTTGAAGATGTAGAAAAAGGAACAACCATTGCTTTAGGAGATCCAGAGAGTGTTCCTGTAGGACAGTATTCAAAAGAAGCTCTTACAAATTTAGGAATTTGGGATAACATTCAAGATAAAATAAGTCTTGGAACAAACGTAACAGAAGTTCTTAACTGGGTAGCAGAAGGAAGTGCAGATGTAGGAATTGTATATGCAACAGATGCTGCAACAACAGATAAAGTAAAAGTAATAGCAGAAGCACCAGAAGGAAGTTTAGCAGAAAATGTTGTATATCCAGCTGGTGTGCTTGATAAGAGCGCGAATAAAGAAGTAGCACAAAAGTTTATGGATTTCTTATGTTCTGATGAGGCAGCTGCTGTATTCAAAGAGTATGGGTTTACTCCAATTGCGAAATAAGAAATAAAAATTTTTATAAGAGCTCAGAAAAAGAGTAGAAAAGTAGGAGAAATTCGAGAGACGTTTTTCTCCTTTTTTTCGTTCTTTAAAGGAAAAGCTCGTACAGTAGGTTTTTCAGTGCTATAGTATAAGAGATAGGAAAGGGAGGAAAGAAAATGAATGTATCGCCGATTTTGATTTCGATAAAGACCGCTGGAATCGCAATTCTAATTACTTTTTTTCTTGGAATTGCTTTGGCACAATGGGTAGTTTCATTAAAAAATGAACGATTAAAAATGGTATTGGATGGTATTTTAACGTTACCACTTGTGTTACCACCAACAGTAGCTGGTTTCTTTTTACTGTATATTTTTGGGGTGAAGCGTCCTATTGGAAAGTTTTTTTTAGATTATTTTAGTATTAAAATTGCGTTTTCTTGGGGAGCAACCGTATTAGCTGCTGTTGTTATTTCTCTTCCTCTGATGTATCGTTCGGCAAGAGGGGCTTTCGAACAAGTGGATGAAAATATTTTAAATGCAGGAAGAACACTTGGAATGTCAGAATGGAAAATATTTTGGAAGTTGAAAATGCCTTTGGCACTTCCAGGGGTGGCATCTGGTGGTGTGCTTTCTTTTGCAAGAGGGCTTGGAGAGTTTGGAGCAACAGCCATGATTGCAGGAAATATTGCAGGAAAGACGAGAACATTGCCACTTGCGATTTATTCAGAAGGGGCAGCAGAAAAAATGGAACAAGCCTATGGCTATGTGGCTATTATTGTTATATTTTCTTTTGTTGTTGTGTTGTTGATGAACTATTTCACCATGAGTGGACAAAGAAAAAGGAAAAAGTAATTAGAAAAATAAAAGAGAAAGAAATTTAGGAGGAAAATATGAGTCTCCAAGTGAAGATCAAGAAGAGATTAAAAAATTTTGTATTAGAAGTAGAGTTTGATACAAGAGAAGGGATTGTTGGTATTTTAGGAGCATCTGGTTGTGGAAAGAGTATGACGCTAAAATCTATTGCTGGTCTTGTAACTCCAGATGAGGGCAGAATTGTTTTAAACGGAAAAGTATTTTTTGATTCCGAAAAGAAAATTAATTTACCGCCACAAAAAAGACGAGTTGGATATCTGTTTCAAAACTATGCATTGTTTCCCAATATGACGGTAGAAGAAAATATACAAGCGGGATTGTTTTGTTCCAAAATAGAAAAGAAGAAAAAAGTACAGGAAATGATAAAACTTCTTCGATTAGAAGGATTAGAAACGCAATATCCAGATCAATTATCGGGTGGACAGCAACAAAGGGTGGCTTTTGCGAGATTACTGGCTTATGATCCGGAAGTTTTGTTGCTAGATGAACCGTTCTCTGCTTTAGATTCCCATTTAAAAGAGCAATTACAAATACAATTAAAAGAGATTTTATCGCATTATGATAAAACGGTTTTGATGGTATCCCATGATAGAAATGAGATTTACCGCTTATCCAGTGATATTATAACGATGAAAAACGGAGAAATTTTGCAGTATGGAAGCACGAAAGAGGTATTTCAATATCCAAAAGATCCGATAACAGCACGACTCATAGGGTATAAAAATCTTTCATTGGCAAAAAAGCTCGATGACTATCGGGTAGAGGCGTTGGAATGGAATATGATATTTCGCACAACAAAACCGATTCCATCTCATATCAGTTATTTAGGGATACAAGAAAAGGGAATTTGTTTAAGAGCAAATAATAATGAAGCCCAAAGGGCAAAAAAGGAATCCAATGTGTTTTTAATGGAAGTAGTAGATGTTTTAGAAGAACCTTATGAATATCATGTTTTAGCGCGATCAAAAGAAGGGGATAAAGGCAATAACAGGCAAGAATCTATGGTATATCATCAAAGAGAGATTTGGTGTGTCGTAAAGAAAGAAGAAATCAAAGAGGAGATTGGAATAAAAAAAGGAGATTGTTGTACAATCTCCATTGAGGAAAGTCAAATATTATTTTTTTAAAAATTTTTCAAATCCTTTTGTATAATGTAAAGTTCCATCTTCTGTAATAAATGCTGCATAAGTATTTGGTAGAGATTCAATAAGCTTAGTACCTTCTTCCAATCCTAAAGAGAAAGTAACAGTGCTAAGAGCATCTCCATCTACTGATTTATCAGATAAAATAGTAACAGCTAATAGATGATTATTATATGGATACCCAGTTTTTGGATTTAAAATGTGGTGATAAAGAGTCCCATCCACTCGGAAGTATCGTTCGTAAATTCCAGAAGATACAACAGATAAGTCATGGATATTTAATGTGCCAACTACTTCTTGATGGGATTCAAATGGTTTTTGAAGACCAATTAAAAAGGCACTTTTATCTTCCTTTGAGAATCCTAATTTTTGTTTTGTTTGTTCTAGAATAGAAATTGGTTTTTCTCCAACACAAAGAACGTTACCACCAAGGTTAATAATAGCACTTTGAACCCCTTGTTCTAGCAAATATTCTTTCATCTTATCAGCAATAAAGCCTTTGGCAATAGCCCCTAAATCAATCTGAGTTCTTGGGTCATCAGATGTTAACACGTTTCCATCTAAATGAAGGTTGCGATAGTCAATATCTTTCACTGCATTTTTTAATTGGTTTTCATCAGGGAGCGCTGGAGTTTCCGCTTTGAAGTCCCAGAGAGAAGAAGCTGGCGCAATTGTAATATCAAAAGCCCCATTTGATAATTTGCTGTAATATAGGCCTTTTTCTAAAAGTTCTGCTGTATCATCGGAAACGGTAAAAGGTTCGTTTGTTTTGCGATTATTAAATTGGTAAATTTCGCTTGACTCCTTTGTACGGCTTAATAGATCTTCATAAGACTGACAAAGATCAAAAACACCGTCTAAAATAGAAGAACTATTTGAGTCATATAACGTAACTGTGACAACCGTATCCAGCATAAAACGTGTATCCGAAATTGTTTTTTGTTTTTGATTTCCTAGCAACAATGCGAGGATACATAATACAACGGCAATGGGGATAAAAATCCATAATTTTTTTGATGTTTTGTTTGAATTCATGTAAAATCTCTCTTTCTAAAAAATTCTTTTGTATGCAAAGTTCAAGTGAAATAATGGAGATACCGACCACATTATAACATAAACTGATTGTTAGGAGAAATAGTTTTATAGAAAGAGATAGAAGAAATTGAATCACTTTCCTCATAAAAAACTCCTTGGCTCCATCGTTTTAACACTTTTTTTAGACAATATCCATAGTCGATTTTTTTTACCGAATCTGCTGCATAAACAGAATAGCACCGAAATTCGTTACCATCTAAATAATAGGAAATAGAGCCGACTGGAAGATCTTTTTTAATAGGTGCTTCTAATTGATTTGGAAGATTGATTTTTATTTCTAGTTTTTCTGTAGGGGATAGCAGTAAGCGTTCTTTTTTTGCATCAGTGTACAGGGAAAGAAACTGTTTTTGTCCATCTAAGACTGGTATTTTTTCAAGTTTTGGATGTTCAATCCCAATTTCTTGATATTCATAGTTTTTAAAGCCATAATTCATTAATTTTTTTGTGTCCGACCATTTATAAGTTTTATTTGGTGGCCAACCACTTGCTAGTACAACAGAAATAAAGGTTTTATCTCCCTGTTTTGCAGCACCGACAAAGCAGTAGCCAGCGTTTCCAGTAAATCCTGTTTTTACACCAAAGGCGCCTTCATATTGATCAAGGAAGGCGTCCTTATTATAAACGGAATGAGAAGTGCCTTTTGTCAGTTCTGTAAAGGTATGAGTTCTTGTATTGATAATGGAGCAAAATTGTTCGTTTTGAATGGCATATTTTGTGATGAGGGCGAGATCATAGGATGTTGTATAATGATTTTGGCTGTCTAGACCATTTGGAGTTTCAAAATTTGTATAGTAAGCTCCAAGATCTCTCGCTTTATTGGACATATCATAACAAAATTGTTCCACACTGCCTCCTAGATGTTCTGCAATAGCAACTGCACAATCATTATAAGATTCTAGCATAAGGGCATAGAGTAAATCTCTTAATTTAAATTGTTCGCCTTCTCTCATTCCAAGACGCACACGAGGTTGGTTTGCAGCATTTTTTGAAATCGTAACAGTATCATCAAGATTTCCTTGTTCTAACGTGTAAATACAAGTCATAATTTTCGTTGTACTAGCCATAGGAAGTTTCTTATATCCATCCTTTTCATAGAGTACCCTCCCGTTAGAAGCGTCCATTAAAAGAGCCGATTTCGCATAAAGCTCGCTGTCTTTTAATGAAAAGGGAAGCGAGGATGTTTTGGTCGTTTCTGTTTGAGCTAAGATAGAAGTGGATGGGAAAAAGGCAGTGATGCAAATAAAAAGAAAGATACATCCACATTTTAAAATCCTATTTGATAACTTGATGTTTTTATTTGTCCATAATAACATAGTATTTCGTATCCTTTTTTATGGTTTTTTCTATTACTGTATGAAAAAACAGGACAAAATATACGCAGCATGTAAAAAATAGATCTTTGGTGGACTTTTGGCATGATATTTGCTATAATATAAAAATCTGATGATTCGAGAAAATACAAAATGAGAAGAAGAAAATAATGAGGTGGAACCATATGGATATCGGTTATCGCAATACATTAGAGCAAAAACAGTTATTATCACAAACTCAAATTCAGTCTTTGGCGATTCTTTCTATGGATAACGTGGAACTCAATGATTTTTTGCAAGGAGAGTATATGGAAAATCCAATGCTCGAGTTTACAGGTAGTAAGGAAGGCACTATGGAGCAAGTGGAGTTTCATCAATGGTATGAAAGTCAAGGCGTGGTAAGAGATTATGAAGAAAATGAGTATTCCGATGAAGGTACGATAAGAAGAGATATTCCTGTGTATGAAGGAGATCCGTTAGAAGAATATTTACTCAGTCAGTTAAATCCCCTTGATTTTACAAATAAGCAGATGAAGGCAATTCGTTTTATGATTGCTTGTCTTGATCATAATGGTTATTTTACGACTCCAATGGAAGAAGTTGTGAGAATGAATGGAATTTCTTTAAAAGAGGCAAATGATTGCCTTTTAAAACTAAAAGAATTAGAGCCTTTTGGCATTTTCTCCAAAGATTTAAAAGATTGTCTTTTATGGCAATTGAAACAAGAAGGAGAAGAAGAACCGATTTTGATACATATAGTAGAACATTATCTAAATGATATTGCAAACGGACGTCTTAGTAATATTTCAAGAGAAATGAAACTTTCTACAAGCCAAGTAAGACAATGTATCGCACGAATTGCAAAGTTAAATCCAAGGCCACTGGCTGGATTTGATTTTAGTAAAACGGAATTCATTGTTCCAGACATTATTTTTATGTATAAAGATGAAGAATGGGAAATTTCTTTAAACGATCATTGGATTGGTGATTACAAAATTAGTGATTATTATATGCGGATGATGAAAGAAGCAAAGGATGAACAGCTTTATCAGTATTTTAGGAAAAAGTTAGAGAGAGTTCGCTTTTTGATGAATAGCGTAGAACAACGACGGAATACAATGCTTCAAATTTCAAAAGCAATTTTGGAATGGCAAAAAGAGTATTTTGAAGGAAAAGGTACTTTAAAGCCAATGACGATGTCAGACATTGCGGATAAAATTGAGATGCACACATCGACAATTAGTCGTGGGATTAAAGGAAAATATCTTCAATATCCCAATGGTACTGTTCTCATAAAAACATTATTTTCTGCTTCTGTAAATGCAAAATCAGAAGACGGAAACGTCACAGCTATGGACATTAAAAAGGTGTTAAAACAGTTGATCGATGGCGAAAATAAAGCAAAACCTTATAGTGATCAAAAACTTGTAACCTTACTTTCCGAAAAGGATATTAAAATTTCTCGCCGAACTGTGGCAAAATATAGAGAGGAAATGGGGATTAAAGGCACGTTTGAAAGGAAACAAGATGAATAATTAGGATAAAAGAGTTGCAAAAGTGCTTATAATTCACTATAATAAACCTATTGATTATGAAAGAGGAGTGTGTGAACTCAATATGGATAGCAAGCTAGAAAATCTTGATTTATTACAGCGGATTCAGGTAAAACAATCTGAGTTTAGCAAAGGACAGAAGCGTCTTGCAGCTTACATTATAGATAATTATGATAGAGCAGCATTTTTAACTGCATCAAAGCTTGGAAAAGAGGCTTCTGTAAGTGAATCTACCGTTGTCAGATTCGCTTATCAGCTTGGATACGATGGGTATCCAGAACTTCAACAGGCGATTAAAGTTGTTGTAAGAACCCAGTCAAATTCCATTCAGAGAATGGAAAGTGTTTTAGAACAGGTTGATGAGAACAACCTCCTTCCTTCTATTTTACAATTTGATGGTAAGAAGTTAAAAGACACGTTAGATAACTGCAATGAAGAGGAATTTAACAAGGCACTTGATATGATTTTGAAGGCAAAACATATCTATATTTTAGGAGTGAGAAGTTCAGGCTTTCTTGCAGGAATTCTTGGGCATTATTTCAATATGATTTTTGATAACATTCGTGTTGTGGATTCAGGTGGTATGCTTGATACGTTAGAACAAATTTATCGTATTGAAAAAGAAGATGTATTTATTGGAATTAGTTTTCCAAGATATTCAAAAAGAGCAGTAGAGACACTCGCTTATGCGAAAAAACAAGGAGCGAAAACGATTGCTATTACCGATAGTATGCAATCTCCATTGACACTTTATGGCACTTGTAATTTAATTGCAAAAAGTGATGTGATTGGAATTGTTGATTCTTTAGTAGCACCCCTTAGTTTAATTAATGCGCTTGTTGTTGGAAGCTGCTTAAAGAAACGGGATGATGTGTATACAAGACTTTCTGATTTAGAACGACTTTGGGAAGAATATGATGTATACGATACCGTAGAATCTATGCAAAAAAAGGAAGGATATCCACATGGCTGATGTCATAGTAATAGGAGGCGGAGCGGCTGGTATGATCGCTGCGATTACCTCTGCAAGAAGAGGAAGAAGTGTGATTCTTCTTGAGAAAAATGAAAAACTTGGAAAAAAATTATTTATTACTGGAAAAGGCAGATGTAACGTGACAAACGCATCGGATATGGAAGAAATTTTAAACCAAGTTGTAACAAATAAAAGATTTTTATATAGTTCTTTTTATGGTTTTACAAACTACGATATGATGGACTTTTTAGAAAGTCTTGGGTGTCCAGTGAAAGTGGAACGTGGAAATCGTGTTTTTCCAACATCGGATAAATCAAGCGATGTTATCTCGGTGTTATCAAAGGAACTCCATCGCCTTCATGTGGAAGTAGAATTCCATAAAGAAGTGAAAGAACTTTTATTTGATGAGGAGAAGCAAGCAGTAACAGGCGTTAAATTGACAAATGGAAAAAGTTTGTTTGCAGAATCTGTTGTAATAGCAACAGGTGGCATTTCTTATCCACAGACTGGTTCCACAGGAGATGGATATGATTTTGCAAAACAAGTAGGACATACTGTGACTGATTTAGCACCTGCTTTAGTTCCAATGAATATGAAGGAAGAAGATTGTAAGAAAATGCAAGGGCTGTCTCTTCGAAATATTGGATTTTTAGTAAAACGTGGAAAAAAAGTAATCTATGAAGATTTTGGAGAACTTTTATTTACCCATTTTGGGATCAGCGGGCCAGTTGTATTAAGTGCCAGCTCCCATTTTCCAGTAAAACCTTCAGAAGAAGAAACAATTGTTGAAATTGATTTAAAGCCAGCTCTTTCAGAAGAGCAGTTAGATGCAAGATTATTGCGTGATTTTGAAGCGTATCGTGGAAGACAGTTTAAAAATTGTCTTGATAAGTTGCTTCCAGCCAAAATGATACCGATTATCATTGAAAGAAGTCAAATTGATCCACAAAAGAAAGTCAATGTGATCACAAAAGAAGAGAGAAGAAATTTAATCCATGAATTAAAGCATTTCACTCTTCATATGAATGGTTTTCGAAGTTTCAAAGAGGCGATTGTGACAAAGGGTGGAGTAGCTGTAAAAGAAATTAATCCATCGACAATGGAATCAAAAAAAATAAAAGGTCTTTATTTTGCAGGAGAAGTCCTAGATCTTGATGCGCTTACTGGCGGATATAATTTGCAGATTGCATGGTCTACTGGTTATACAGCAGGAAGCCATTGTTAAGGAGGAAAAATTATGATCAATATTGCCATAGATGGGCCAGCAGGAGCTGGAAAAAGTACGATTGCAAAAAGAGTGGCGAAACAATTAGGATTTCTTTATGTGGATACAGGAGCCATGTTTCGTGCCATGGCCCTTTATTTTTTAAGAAATCATATCGATTTAGAAAATAGTGAGCTGTTAAAAAACGAGAGTGGAAAAATAACAGTAGAACTTCGTTTTGAAGGCGGAGAGCAACAAGTATTTTTAAATGATGAAAACGTAAATCAATACATCCGAGAGGAGAAAGTCGGAAAAGCCGCTTCTGTTATTGCGGTAAATCCTGCAATTCGTTCTCGTTTGTTAGAAATACAACAAGAAATTGCAAAGAAAAATAGCGTTGTTATGGATGGTAGAGATATTGGAACTTGTGTGCTTCCAAATGCACAAGTGAAAATTTATCTTACTGCTTCTTCAAAAGAGCGTGCAAGAAGACGTTATGAAGAACTAGTGGCAAAAGGTGAAGTATGTGATATCAATGCGATTGAGGAAGATATCATAAAAAGAGATTATGCAGATATGAATCGAGAAATTTCTCCTTTAAGACAAGCCAAAGATGCTGTTCTCATTGATTCTTCTGCTATGACAATTGAAGAAGTGACAGATGCTATTATTGCACAATATAGAAGCATAAAAGCATAAAATTTAGATAGGATAATAAAGAATGGAAATTAGAGTAGCACAAACAGCAGGTTTTTGTTTCGGAGTTGAACGAGCTGTGGAAAAAGTATATGACCAAGCGGGCAAAAAGAATGTTTATACTTATGGGCCAATTATTCATAATGAAGCAGTCGTTGAGGATTTAAAGAAAAAAGGCGTTGGTGTTATTGAATCAATGGATGAATTAAATAGCATAAAAGAGGGAACGATTATCATTAGATCTCATGGTGTTGAAAAAAGCATCTATGATTTTATTGAACAAAAGGGGCTACAGATAATCGATGCCACTTGTCCTTTTGTAAAAAAAATTCATAAAATTGTCTGGGAAAAGAGTGGCCAAGACAATCAAATCGTTATCATCGGTAGCGATAAACACCCAGAAGTAGAAGGGATTAAAGGTTGGTGCCAAAGCACACCGATTGTCGTAGAAACGGTGGAAGAAGCAGAAAATTTAGTGGTGCCAAAAGAGAAAAATGTTTGTATTGTATCTCAGACGACATTTAATTACAAGAAATTTCAAGATCTAGTTGAAATTATTTCAAAAAAGGGTTATGATATAAATGTTTTTAATACGATCTGTAATGCTACAGAAGAACGACAGACAGAAGCAAGAGCTATTTCAAAAGAAGTGGATGCTATGATTGTCATTGGAGGCAGAAGCAGTTCGAATACTCAGAAGCTTTATGAAATAAGTAAAAGAGAATGTGCGAATACTTACTATATACAGACACTTGATGACTTGGATTTTAAAATGTTCAATGAATCCATTAATAGCGTAGGTATTACGGCAGGGGCTTCTACCCCAAATAATATAATTAAGGAGGTTCATAAGGGCATGTCTGAAATGAGTTTTGAACAAATGTTAGAGGAAAGTTTAGTAACAATTAGAAATGGTGAAATTGTAGAGGGTACAATTATTGATGTCAAAGAAGATGAAATCATTTTAAATATTGGTTACAAAGCAGACGGAATCATCACTAGAAGTGAATATTCAAACACACCAAATGTTGACTTAAGAAATGAAGTTAAAGTTGGTGACACAATGGAAGCGAAAGTTTTAAAAGTTAACGATGGTGAAGGTCAGGTTCTGTTAACATATAAGAGACTTGCAGCTGAAAAAGGAAATAAGAGATTAGAGGAAGCATTCAACAATAAAGAAGTGTTAACAGCAAAAGTTGCACAGGTATTAGACGGTGGTTTAAGTGTTGTTGTTGAAGAAGCTAGAGTATTTATTCCAGCTAGCTTAGTATCTGATACTTATGAAAAGAATTTAGAAAAATATGCTGGTCAGGAAATCCAATTCGTTATCAGCGAATTCAACCCTCGTAAGAGAAGAATTATCGGTGATAGAAAACAATTATTAGTTGCTGAAAAAGCAGAAAAACAAAAAGAATTATTCGCTAGAATCAACGCTGGTGATACAGTAGAAGGTACAGTGAAAAATGTAACTGATTTTGGTGCATTTATCGATTTAGGTGGAGCTGATGGTCTTCTTCACATCTCTGAAATGTCTTGGGGACGTGTTGAAAATCCTAAAAAAGTATTCAAAGTTGGCGATACTGTAAAAGTTCTTATCAAATCTATCGATGGAGATAAGATCGCTTTAAGCTTAAAATTTGAAGATCAAAATCCATGGTTACATGCAGATGAAAAATATGCTGTAGGTAATGTAGTAACTGGTAAAGTAGCTAGAATGACAGATTTTGGTGCATTCGTAGAATTAGAACCAGGTGTAGATGCATTACTTCATGTATCTCAGATCTCTAAAGATCATGTAGAAAAACCATCTGATGTATTAACAGTTGGACAAGAAGTGACAGCAAAAGTTGTAGACTTCAAACAAGATGACAAAAAAATCAGCTTAAGTGTAAAAGCATTAGATAGCGAAAAAGAAGAAGAAACTACAGAAGAATAATTTTCTTTTTAAGCAGAAGTAAAAAACAGCTCTTTATGAGCTGTTTTTTTTGAGTTTCTTACCGTTTATTTGGGCGAAGGATCTGAAAATATTCCAATAAATTTTCAACCCAAATTCGTTGTACCGGAAGAGAAAAAGAAGAATCGTATAAAATCCAGCCTTGTTTGTGATAATAACTTTCATAAAAAATAGGAATGGAGTGTTCAGTAAAAGAGGAAATAGAGCCAAAAACAGGAAGAAAGACTCCCTCTTTTTTGGTATAGCAAGTGTCAGCCGTGGCTTTTTTCTTATGGTCTTTATCCACAAAAGAAGCAACACTTTTATGAATTGCAGTATCTTCTAATGGTAAAAAGAAGTAATCTTTATAGTTTGGATAGAAAAACTTTAAAGTGCCCTTAAAAATAGGACAACAAAACTCTGCTTCTTTGTTTTGAATGAGAAGGGAAAGTTTTTGGCTCATAGGTAATGTGTTTTCCGAAACCGAAAAAGAGAGTTGTTCTTGTAATGTTTTTGCTTCTTCCAAAGGAGAGATAGAGAGGATAGGTTGAGCATCTTTTCTTTTTTTTAGAAGAAAAGGGAAAAATTCTTTTTCAAATGGCAAACGAATGACTTGTTCATTAGAAAAAGCAGTGGAAAGAGGAAGTGAATATGATATCATAGAAGATTCACAAGTAATGGTAGCTTTTTCTAACTGTTCTTTAGAAAGCGGAAATCGCTCTTTTAGATGGGCGAGGGAAGATAGGGACATTAGACCACATAAGTCATCAAAGTTATGTAACAAAAGCAGATGTTCCTGTTGTTTTGTTTGTAATTTTAAATAGAGAAAATAGTGTTCAATTAACTTTTTCCCAGAAAGGGTATCTTGACGCTGGAATCCTGTCAATTTTTCTAATGTGTGTTGTTTACCGTTAGGAAGTGATAGGAGAGATTTAAAAGGTCGAAAGTAGGAATAGTAATCTTCGTGGGAAAGTGTTTCTAAAGGGGCAAAAGAGAGGGATAATTGTTGGCATCTCGTTTTTAAATAGGGAAGATCAAAAGTTGTGCCATTATAATGAATTAAAGTTGCATTTTTTGGAATTAATTCAAAAAAACGTAGAATAAGCTCTTTTTCTGATTCTCCATCTTCATTAAAAAGTTGAATTAAATTCCAACTCCCGTTTTCTTTTTTTCCAATACCAATTAAATAAAGGATGGAACCTTTGGCGTTTAATCCTGTTGTTTCAATATCAAAAAATAAATGCTCCTCCTGAAAAGAGGAAGACATGGAAATCGGACATGGTGTTTTAATTTCTAACATAGTATCCTCCAAAATAAATTTTACAGTTATAGTATAATACATTCACAATGAGAAGAAAAGAAGAGATTTAAAAACGAGCATTTATCAAGAAAAATACGGCACTAAGATTTTGTGTTACTTTAGGAAGGAAAAGAAAAACGAATCTGCTTTATAACCTAGAAATCAAGAGGGGATTATGATATAATTTTCGTAAGTATGTTCGAACGGAGGAAACAAGATGATTTCATACATAAAAGGAACATTAGAAGATACAATAGACGATGGCATTATTATAGAAAATAATGGAATCGGTTATGATATAAA
Source organism: uncultured Eubacteriales bacterium (assembly GCA_900544525.1). Taxonomy (GTDB): domain Bacteria; phylum Bacillota; class Clostridia; order Lachnospirales; family Lachnospiraceae; genus Scybalomonas. Next base: position 14,584 of record UQVN01000010.1, on the reverse strand, counting down.
GACAACAGGTCGCCTGTTAATGGGGCTTCCAAAACGTGGAAGTCAAATGAAAATATATACTTATTTATATGTGAGAGAGGATGCCCTTTCTTTATTTGGATTTTCAGATAAAGAGGAATTGCAGACGTTTCAACTATTGATTGGAATCAATGGAATTGGGCCAAAGGCAGCGCTTGCCATTTTATCTACATTATCAGTAAATGAATTACGGTTTGCAGTATTGAGCCAAGATGTTAAAACGATTTCAAAAGCTCCTGGGATTGGAAAGAAAAGTGCAGAACGCTTAATTATAGAGCTAAAAGACAAAATGAAATTAGAAGATGCCTTAAAATGGGAAGAGGAGCCAATGGAAGAAGAAAATAAAGAGGATAGTAAAACCGAAGCAACACTAGCATTGGTGAGTTTAGGATATTCCAATGCAGAAGCGTTAAGGGCCATTTCTTCTGTTGAAGGCAATGAAGCTATGGATACAGAAAGTCTTTTAAAATTAGCTCTTAAAAAATTAATGTAAATAAGAAAAAGGTGACAACATGGAAAAAAGGATTATCACAACAGAACTGATCCAAGAAGATATCACAGTTGAGGGAAGTTTAAGACCTCAAAAGTTAGTGGAATATATAGGACAGGAAAAAGTAAAAAATAATTTGCAAGTATTTATCGATGCTGCAAAACAGAGAAAAGAATCGCTTGATCATGTTTTGCTTTATGGACCACCTGGACTTGGAAAAACGACTCTTGCAGGAATTATTGCAAACGAAATGGAAGTGAATTTAAAAATCACTTCTGGACCAGCGATTGAAAAACCAGGGGAAATTGCGGCCATTTTAAATGGATTAGCAGAAGGGGATGTACTTTTTATTGACGAAATTCATCGCTTAAATCGTCAAGTAGAAGAAGTGCTTTATCCAGCCATGGAGGATTTTGCCATTGATATTATGATTGGAAAAGGGCCTACAGCTCGTTCCATTCGCCTTGATTTACCACGCTTTACCCTTGTAGGAGCTACAACGAGAGCAGGGATGTTGACAGCTCCTTTACGGGATCGATTTGGAGTTGTCAATCGCTTAGAATTTTATAAAGTGGAGGAACTGACAACAATTGTAATACGTTCTGCTGGTGTCATGAATGTAGAAATCGAAGAATCGGGAGCGTTAGAGATTGCTCGTAGATCAAGAGGAACTCCAAGACTAGCAAACCGTTTGCTGCGTCGAGTGAGAGACTTTGCAGAAGTAAAATATGATGGTATCATTACATATGAAGTAGCGAAAGATGCTTTGAATGCGTTAGAGGTGGATTCCTTAGGTCTTGATCATATTGATCGAGGCATTTTGCTTACAATGATTGAAAAATTTCATGGTGGTCCTGTTGGACTGGATACCATTGCGGCAGCAATTGGAGAAGATTCGGGAACAATTGAAGATGTATATGAACCATATTTAATACAAAATGGACTTATTTTAAGAACACCAAGAGGAAGAGTTGCTTCTCTTGAAGCATATGAACATTTTGGAATGGAGGCAGCATATGGCGGAAAAGAATAATGTACAAGTAGTGATCAATGGACAAGTAATTACGGTAGCAGGAGATGAAAGCAGTGATTACATGCAACGCGTTGCTTCCTACTTAAATGAAAAAATTGAAGCGCTAAAAAATACAGATGTTTATCGAAAACAGACGAGAGAATATCAAGAACTTTTATTATCATTAAATATATCGGATGATTATTTTAAAGCCACGAGAGAATTAGAAGAAAAAGAAAAAGAATTAGTTTCCAATGAGAAGAAACTATATGATATTAAACACGATTTTATTCAAAAGCAACTTCAGTTAGAAAATGCTAAGAAAAAAGAAGCAGAGCTTCAAGAAAAAATGAATGCTTCCAAACAAAAAGAAGTGGAAGCATATCAGCAGTTGCAAGAAGTGCAAAAAAAGGAAAAGGAAATAGAAGCGCAGTTAACAAACGCGAAAAAATCAGAGCAACAGTATAAAGGGAATTTGGAAGCTTCTTTAAAGAGGGAACAACAATATAAAGAACAATTAAATACTGCTCAAAAGACAGAGAATGATTTAAAATCGCAATTAGGGTTGTTAAAAAAATCTGAGGGAGAATATAAGGCTCAATTAGAACAAGTAAAAAAATCAGAAAATGATTTTCGTTCTCAGTTAGGGGTTGCTAAAAAGGTAGAACTTTCTTTAAAAGAGCAGTTAGAGACACTAAAGAAATCAGAAATTACATTAAAAAATCAAGTGAATACGGCTCAAAAATCAGAATCTAGCTTACAACAACAACTGTCAGATGTCGTGAAGAAAAAGGAAAGTTTGGAAGAGGAAGTTCAAACATTAAAGAAAACGGAACAAGAGTTGCGCATTAAATTGGAAGATTCAAAAAAATCAGAAAACAACTTAAAATTACAAGTTGATACAATTCGAAAATCAGAATCTTATTTTAAAGAGCAGGTTCGTGTTTTAAAAGATGCCGAAGGAAAATTAAAGCTCCAGTTTGAGGCGAGCAAAAAGACTGAAACAGAATTAAGAAACCAAATCGGGACAGGGAAAAAGACAGAAGAGAGTTTAAAAAATCAGTTAGAGGCAAGCAAAAAGACTGAAACAGAATTAAGAACCCAAATCGAGGCAGGGAAAAAGACAGAAGAGAGTTTAAAAAATCAGTTAGAGGCAAGCAAAAAGACAGAAACAGAATTAAGAACCCAAATCGGGACAGGGAAAAAGACAGAAGAGAGTTTAAAAAATCAGCTAGAGGCAAGCAAAAAGACAGAAACAGAATTAAGAACCCAAATCGAGGCAGGGAAAAAAGCGGAAGAGAGTTTAAAAAGTCAGTTAGAGGTAAGTAAAAAGACAGAAACAGAATTAAAATCCCAAATCGAGGCAGGGAAAAAGGCAGAAGAGACATTAAAAAGTCAGTTAGAGGCGAGCAAAAAGACAGAAACAGAATTAAGAACCCAAATCGAGACAGGGAAAAAGGCAGAAGAGACATTAAAAAGTCAGTTAGAGGCGAGCAAAAAGACTGAAACAGAATTAAAATCTCAAATCGAGGCAGAGAAAAAGGCAGAAGAGAGTTTAAAAAGTCAATTAGAGGTAAGTAAAAAGACTGAAACAGAATTAAAATCTCAAATCGAGGTAGGAAAAAAGACAGAAGAGAGTTTAAAAGAACAGTTAGAGACAAGTAAGAAATTAGAAAATAGTCTGAAAAAGCAATTAGAGATTAGCCGACAAGCCGAAAGTACTTTAAAAGAACAATTAGTCGTAGAAAAAGAAAATGAGAGTGCATTAAAGAAAGACTTAGAAGTAAGTAAAGAAAACGAATGCACATTAAAAGAACAATTAGAAGCAAGTAAAGAGAATGAACATACATTAAAGTCTCAGCTAGAATCAAAAGTGCAAGTAGAAACTGAGTTAAAACAACAGTTAAAAGAGTATGAAGTTACACAGAAAAACTATCAAGATACTTTAAAAGGAATGAAAGATAGGGAACTCAATTTAGAAGAAGAACTTAAAAAAGCTCTTGATGAAATAAAAGAACTGAAAGAAAAGAGGAAAGCAGATCAAGCAGTTCAAAAAGAGATGAAAGAGCAATTAGAAGAAGCAAAGAAAAAAGAAGATTCTATCAAGAGTGAATTAAAGAAAAGCAGAGAAGTAGAAGAAGAATTAAGAAAACAATTAAATGTTAGCAAAGAAAAAGAAGCTACTTTAAATAGCCAATTAGACTCTATGAAGAAAGAGGAATTGCATTTAAAAGAAGAAGTGGAAAGTAAGAATACTACTGTATTACAATTACAACAAAATTTACAAGTAGCAAAACAAGAAAAAAGTGTTCTTATGGAAGAGCAAGAAGAATTGAAAAATTCCAATGCTAAATTGCAACAGACGTTGAAATATCACCAAAATTCAGAAGAAGATTTAAAAAATCAATTAGATAAAAATAAAGAAACAAATGAAGTTTTGAAAGAGCGTATTACAACATTAGAAACATCAGAACTTCGTTTAAAAGAAGAGTTAGAACTTTCTAAAAAGAAAGAAATTGAATTAGAACGACAAGTAAAAGAACAACAAAAGACAGAAGACACATTAAAGGCACAATTAAAACATACAGCAGAGTCAGAACAGTTCTTGACGATTCAATTAGAAACGGTAAAACAAGCAGCTAAAGAAAAAGAAGAGAAATTCATGCAGCAGTTGGCTAACCTAAGAGAAGAAGAGGGACGTTTAAAAGAACAGTTACAACTTTCTGAACAGGAAAAAAATACATGGAACCAGAAAGCTATTGCTCTTCAAAAAGAAGAGGGAAATCTTCAAAGACAATTTGATAGTTTCAAACGACTAGAGCGTAGTTTAAGAGCACAGCTAGAAGGATACCGAGTAAGTGAAGAGAGTCTAAAGAGACAGTTAGAAGAGAGTAAGAAAGAAGAACAATCATTAAAGGCAAAATTAGAGCAAAGCCAAAAGCAAGAAAGAGAAGGAAAGAGCCAATTAGATGACTGTAGAAAATTGGAAAACAGTTTAAAACGAAGATTAGAGGATTATAAGAGAGCAAATATAGATTTGGAAGAAGCTGTAAAATGCTCTGAGGAAGAAAAGAAAAACCTTATACTCCAGTTAGAAAAAGAAGAGCAGACACGTGTTTCTTCTGAACAACAACTAGAAAAAGAAAAACAGCTGATTGCCTCTTTAAAACAGCAATTAGAAGAAAAACAAACACAAGAACAAGAGCTGAAAAAACAAGTGGCACAATTAGAGGATAAGATCGAACAAGTAGATGCTTATTTAAAAGCAGAAGGCACTTTAAAACAACAATTAGAAGATTTTGCAAAATCCGATGGAAAATTAAGAGAACAACTAGAAAGTTTAAAGATGGAGATGGTACAAGTAAAAGGACAGTTAGAAATAACAAAACGTTCCGAACATGAATTAAAAGAACAGCTTCGTACTGCCCACAAATTAGAAGGAGAGTTAAAAAATCAACTTCAAACTGTGAAAAAGTCAGAAAGTGATTTAAAAGTCCAAATAAAATCGTTAAAGCGCTTGGAAAGTCAACGAAAGAAACAAGAATATGACAAAAAGAAAAACTGAGAAATCCATCCAAGTGAAACACAAATAAGATATAAAGGAAATAAGCAATAAAAAGAAAATAGGAAGAAAATAACATGAAAAAACCTGAAATTTTATCTCCAGCAGGTTCTTATGAAAGCCTTTTAGCAGCCATTGCAAATGGTGCAGACGCAGTGTACCTAGGAGGTCCTGCGTTTGGAGCTAGGGCATTTGCTGGAAATCTTACAACTGAGAAATTAAAAGAAGCCATTGATTATGTTCATTATCATGGAAAACATATTTATTTAACGGTGAATACGTTACTAAAAAATCATGAATTGGAAGAACAACTCTATGATTATATCCTTCCTTTTTATGAACAAGGATTGGATGCTGTGATTGTTCAAGATATGGGAGTGCTTCGATTCCTGCATGAACATTTTCCAGAACTTCCACTTCATGCTAGTACACAGATGACTGTGACAAGTACCGAAACAGCGAGATTTTTAAAAAAGTGTGGAGTGACGAGAATTGTTCCAGCAAGAGAATTATCTTTGAAAGAAATTCGAGCAATAAAAGAGGCTTGTGGATTAGAAATTGAATCTTTTGTACATGGAGCTCTTTGCTATTGTTATTCTGGTCAATGCTTATTAAGCAGTATGATCGGCGGAAGAAGTGGAAATCGAGGACGGTGTGCACAACCATGTAGACTTCCTTATGACTTAAAAGATGAAAAAGGAAATGCGATTGGAAAAAAAGATGAGACATATCGTTTGAGTCCAAAAGATCTCTGTGCCATTGATGAAATTCCACAGATGGTAGAAGCAGGAATTGATTCCTTTAAGATAGAAGGCCGAATGAAAAAGCCAGAATATGTGGCGGCAGTGACAGGAATGTATCGAAAATATGTGGATCAATATTTTGCCGATCCAAAGAAGCCATTTCATGTGGAAGAAAAAGATTATAAACAATTAATGGAGCTTTATAATCGAGGTGGTTTCACAGATGGTTATTACACAAAACATAATGGAAAAGATATGATGTCAATGAAAAGACCGAATCATCAAGGTCTCTTCCTTGGGAAAATTTCAAAAATAAAAGGAAATCAAATTTTCTTTGTGTCCGAAGAAGAACTTCACCAAAAAGATGTATTAGAAGTGCGACAAGGCGAGATAGCCCTTTGTGAACTGACATCACCTCTTAATAGTAAAAAAGGTGAGATGGTCTCTTTAAATGCCAATAATTTAAAGAAACTTCGAGTAGGACAGCCGATTTATCGAATGAAAAATAAATATCTCATTGAAGAAATGAAAAAAGAATGGAATGAGGAACAAAATCGGATTGGACTTTTCGGTGAAGGAGATTTCCAAGAGGGAAAAAGGGCAAAGTTAACCATTTTTTCACAAGATATTTCTGTTACAGTGGAAGGTGACATTGTTCAAAGTGCTCAAAAACAACCAATGGATGTAGAAAAATTGAGGGGACTGCTAAATAAAACAGGTGGAACCGAATATTACTTTGAAGAGCTAAATGTCAAGGTAGAAGGAAGCGTTTTCTTACCAGTACAAGCGGTAAAAGAATTAAGAAGACAAGGAATTCAAAAGTGGGAAGAAGAAAAAGCTAAGAGTTATCGAAGAGAAAAGAAAGCCCTTCCTAAAAATCAAGAAAACGAAATGGAAATAAAGGAAGTAGAGGTAAGAAATAGAAACGAAGAAAAAGAAATTACAGTTTCTATTTTAAAAGAAGAACAATTAGATACCGTTCTTGCTTATGAAGAAGTTGGGATTATTGCTTTAGAATTAGTAGCGATTACGATGAAACAAGCGGTAGAAATGGCAAAGAAAATTCATAGAGCAGGAAAGAAATGTTATTTAGCACTGCCTCAAATTTTCCGATTAGAAGCCCAAAGGGAATGGGAGAAAGAACAAGAAGCTATTTTTTCTGATGCATTTGATGGATATGTGATTCGAAATTTGGAAGAGTATATTCGATTATTGGATGGATATCAAGAAAGAAAGAAAAAGAACGATGCCTTTTTGGGAAGTGAAAAAGAATGGGTGCTTGATCATACCATTTATCAGTATAATCATGAAGCAGAACAATTTTATAAACAAAATGCCTTCGGGGAAAAAGTGACAACAGTACTTCCTATTGAATTAAATTATAATGAATTGAAGCAGATGAACTATCAACAGGCAGAGTTAGTTGTATATGGTAGATTACCTCTTATGGTATCTGCACAATGCCAGTGGAAACAGACCAAGGGTTGTATCGGAGAATCCAAACCAGTTGTGCTTATCGATCGAAAGCAGAGTGAATTCTTTGTAATAAATCAATGCAAATATTGTTATAATACCATTTATAGTGATAAACCACTTTGTTTATATGATAAGAAAGAGCAGATAGAAGAACTGAATGTTAAAAGATTGAGACTTCAATTTGTCGATGAAACAAAAGAGCAGATAGAAAAACGATTGAAAGAAATCATTGCTATTTGGAGACATAACAAGGAAGTTCAAATCGAAGAAAAAGACTTTATTAGAGGACACTGGAAACGGGGAATAGAATAGGAGAATCGTATGGTTACAATTATTACAGTACTTTCAAAATACATTATTATTATTATGGGTGCAGTATATACATTGTCTTGTTTTACGCTTTTTCGTCCTTCTAATGCAAATAGACAGCAAATATTATTGAATCGGCAGTTACGCCATCTATATGTCTTTCATTTTTTTTGTTATCTTGTGTTATTTTTACATGCAGAAAATTTAAAAGTGTTGTGGTTTTATTTGGCACAAGTTATTTTTATCGGTGCAGTACAATTACTTTATGGAAAAGTTTATAAAGAAGGTTCTCGGTTAATTACAAATAATATGTGTTTTTTATTAACTCTTGGTTTTACAATGCTTACAAGATTGAATTTTGACTTAGCAGTAAAACAATATTTGATAGTTTCTGTCTGTATCGTTGTCTTTTCTTTTATTCCTCATGTGATTGGAACGGTAAAAGGCTTTAGTAAATATCGTATTTTCTATGGAGCATTTGGACTCTTATTTTTATCCAGTGTATTCGTTATCGGTACAAGAAAAAATGGGGCAGTCAATTGGATTAATATTGCAGGAATTGCACTTCAGCCATCGGAATTTGTAAAAATATTATTTATCTTTTTTGCGGCTTCCATGTTAGCAAGATCCATGGAATTTAAAAATATTGCAATTACAACAGCAGTTGCAGCTCTCTATGTCATTGTGCTTGTGTTAGAGAAAGATTTAGGAGGAGCCCTTTTATTTTTCATTATTTATCTTGTGATGCTTTTTGTAGCTACAGGAAGAAAGATATATTTTTTTGCAGGAATTATATCTGGTAGTGTTGCCGCTTTTATCGCATTTAAATTATTTAGCCATGTGCAAACCCGTGTTAATGCTTGGTTAGATCCATGGTCGATTATTGATGGAGGTGGGATGCAAATTGCTCAGTCATTGTTTGCCATTGGAACAGGAGGTTGGCTTGGACTAGGATTAGGCGAAGGAATGCCATATAAAATACCAGTTGTCGTATCCGATTTTGTTTTCTCGGCAATTGCGGAAGAATTGGGTACCATTTTTGCCTTGTGTTTAATCTTAGTATGTGTAAGCTGTTTTGTTTTATTTGTAGATATCGCTATGCAAAATCGCATTATGTTCTATAAATTGTTGGCACTTGGATTTGGAGTTTGCTATATTTTTCAAGTGTTTTTGACCGTTGGTGGTGTAACAAAATTTATACCTTCTACAGGGGTAACGCTTCCTTTCGTCAGTTATGGTGGAAGTTCAATTGCAAGCTCCGTTATTATATTTAATATTATCCAAGGACTATATATAAAAGCACATAGTGAGGAGGCAGTTAATGGAAGGACCGTTCAAAAGAAAAAAGAAAGAAGAACCAATGAATAAGATTGGGAAGAATAGGAGGAGAGGACGGTTAGAAGATAAGACAGAAAACTCTGCGAAGAAAAGAACAGAAGAAGAGGCTAGGAGCTATGCTGAAAGCCATTTTTTACAAGAGGAACAAGGGAGAGATAATGAGAAAAATGATCAGTTAACAAAAGAAGATATTCTAAAAATTCGTCAAATTTTAGAAGCAGAAGAAAAAGAGAAAAAACAACAAGAATTGCAAGAACAAGATGAATTTTTATCGGATACGGAGCAACGATCAGAAAAAAGATTTTCATGGAAAAAAGAAAAGGGAAATAGAGAAGAGGAAGCGATAGAGGAAGGAATTCCAAAAGCAGTAGAAAAAGATCCGAGAGATCAGGCAGGAATTAATCGTCAAATTTTAAAAGTTGCCTATTTATTTGCTGGTTTATTTCTTGTTTTGATGGGATACATCGGTTATTTTGTAGGAGCCGATAGTAAGAATATTATTACGAATTCCAGAAATGAACGACAAGAATTATTTGCAAAATCAGTGATTCGTGGAAATATTGAGACAAGCGATGGAGAAGTGCTTGCTAAGACAGAAGTGGCAGGGGATGGAACGGAAAAAAGAGTCTATCCACAAGGACGTCAATATGCACACGTTGTGGGTTATACGATAAAAGGAAAATATGGACTAGAGTCTACGCAAAATTATAATTTACTGACTTCCAATGCCAATTTCTTTGAACGGCTTTATCACACATTGAGAAATGAAAAAAGTCAAGGGGATACGGTCGTAACTACATTGAATAGCCGTTTGCAAAAAGCGGCCTATGATGCCATTGGGGATCGAAAGGGTGCTGCCATTGTTATGGAACCTAGTACTGGAAAAATATTAGCAATGGTCTCTAGACCTGATTTTGATCCAAATACACTTAGTGATGATTGGGCATATATTAATAGTGAGGCGGAACAAGAAAATTCACGACTTTTAAATCGAGCAACCCAAGGATTATATCCACCAGGTTCTACCTATAAAATTATAACAGCATTAGAATATATGCGAGAGAATAAAAATTATAAAGATTATCATTATAACTGTGAAGGAGAAAGTGTATTTCATAGTGTCCCAATTGAATGTTACAATAAGCATCGCCATGGAGAGCAAGATTTATATGAATCTTTTGCTAATTCTTGTAATACTTCGTTTGCCAATATCGGAACCAGTTTGAATAAGAAAAAGTGGTCTGATTTATGTGAAGAGCTTTTATTTAACCAAGCGCTTCCAGTTCAATTTCCATATAGCAAAAGTAGTTTTGTTTTAAATGGAAAGTCAGATGACAAAGAAGTTCCTCAGACTGCCATAGGACAAGGAAAAACACTGATGTCTCCTTTGCATAATGTTATGATTACTTCTGCAATTGCCAATGGAGGAGTATTGATGAAGCCATATTTAGTGGATCAGATTGAAAACTATACAGGTGGTAGTGTTCGTAAGTTTACAGGGAAATCCTATGGTACTCTTATGACAGCAGAAGAAGCCGAAGAATTAACCGCTATGATGAAGCAAGTCGTAGAAGAGGGAACTGCCTCCTATTTAAGTGGAAGAAGTTATACGGTAGCTGGAAAAACAGGCTCAGCAGAATTTAAAGAAGGAGAGCCAGCCCATGCATGGTTTACAGGATTTGCGCCTGCTGATAATCCAGAAATTGCAGTTTGTGTGATTATTGAAAATGTTGGTGCAGGAAGTACCTATGCAGTGCCAGCTGCTAGTAAAATATTCGATGCCTATTTTTCAGGAAAATAGTAAGAAGATAGGATATTGTTTGATAAATAGTTGAAATGAATTTAGAAAAGAGGTATACTATTTATTAATTAACACACCAAAGTCCAAAGGGCTTTGACCAGGAGGGAGTGCAATGATAGAGGCAACAAGCTGTGGTGGTGTGGTTATATTCCGAGGGAAAATTTTACTTTTGTATAAAAATTATAAGAACAAATATGAAGGTTGGGTATTGCCTAAAGGTACAGTAGAAGTGGGCGAAGAATACAAAGAAACAGCCTTAAGAGAGGTAAAAGAAGAAACCGGTGTATCAGCCTCCATTATTAAATACATTGGGAAAAGCCAGTATAGCTTTAATACGATGAATGATATCGTAAATAAAAATGTTCATTGGTATTTGATGATGGCAGATAGCTATTACAGTAAACCCCAAAGAGAGGAATATTTTATAGATAGCGGTTATTACAAATATCATGAGGCATATCATCTTTTGAAATTTTCAAATGAAAAGCAGATTTTAGAGATGGCTTATGAGGAGTATATGACTCTAAAAAGAAGTGGCCTATGGGGAAATAAAAAATATTTCTAATAACAGATGAAATCAATAAGAGACTTTGTGTGAAGGATAAGGTGGGTATTGTTACCCATCTTATCCTTTTTTGTATGATAGGAAAATTTGTTTCCTATCATACAAAAAAGCACTGCATGAAAGGCATAAGTTAGGAAGGAATGATTGCATTGTTGGTTATTTATGATGAAATTTGGCAATACTTATAATAATACTGATTAAGAAGAACGATGGTATTTGAGAAAGCAATGGTTAGGAGCGGTGGTTTATGATTGAAAACATTGACTTAGATAAAAAGATTTCAAAAGAAGAATATCACAAGATGAAGGAGCAGTTAGAAGCAAGGCTTGCTTCGTTGCAAAGAGAAGCAAAAGAACAAAGAGTACCAATTATTGTTGTATTTGAGGGATTTGGAGCGTCTGGAAAGGGATATTTAATTAACAAACTGATTCATCCTATGGATCCAAGAGGATTTTCTGTTTATACAACAGAAAGAGAAACAGAAGAAGAACGTTTACATCCATTTTTGTGGAGGTTTTGGACGAAAACACCTGCAAAAGGTAGAATTGCTGTTTTTGATACAAGCTGGTACCGAAAGGTATTAGTAGAACGAGGAGAAAAGAAAATTTCGGATGAACAAGCAGAACTGGCTTTTGAGGAAATTAAAAACTTTGAAAGACAGTTAGTTGATGATGGGACAGTTATTATAAAGATTTTTTTGCATATTTCAAAAAAGGAGCAAAGGAAACGATTCGATTCTTTATTAGCATCCGAAGATACAGCATGGAAAGTTACAAAGGAAGATCAATATTGTCATAAACATTTTAATCGTTATTTATCTTTAGCAGACGAAATGTTAGAACGGACGAATAGTGCAACTGCTCCATGGACGATTGTAGAAGCTAAGCAAAAAGAATTTGCAGTAATAAAAGTACTATCCACAGTTGTAGGTGTTTTAAGCACTGTGTGCAATGAAAGAAGGCAAGAAAATAGACAAAAGGAGAGTAAAGTAGTATTTCAAACTCCTTATGAAGAAACGATAAAAACCTCGGTATTAAACCAAGTGGATTTATCATTAAAGCTTTCTGGTGAAGAATATAAAGAGCGTTTAAAGAAAGTACAAAAGCGATTGCAAGAACTTCAGAATAAGATCTATGAAAAGAGAATTCCTGTTGTAATAGCATTTGAGGGCTGGGATGCAGCAGGAAAAGGCGGTGCTATAAAGCGTCTTACAGAACCATTGGATCCGAGAGGATATCAAGTGAATCCAACTTCTGCCCCTAATGATGTAGAGAAAGAGCATCATTATTTATGGAGATTTTGGAATACGATTCCAAAAGGTGGTCATATTGCTATTTATGATCGGACTTGGTATGGACGAGTTATGGTAGAGCGAATTGAAGGTTTTTGTACGGTGGAAGAATGGAGCAGAGCTTATGCAGAAATTAATGAAATGGAAGAGCATTTATATGATGAAGGAACGATAGTCTTAAAATTTTGGCTTCATATTGATAAGGAAGAGCAAGAAAAACGATTTAAAGAACGAATGAACAATCCAGAAAAGCAGTGGAAAATTACAGATGAGGATTGGAGAAATCGTGAAAAATGGGAGCAATATGAAGAAGCAGTCAATGAGATGATTGTACGAACATCTACAACTTATGCACCATGGATTGTTGTAGAGGCAAATGATAAATATTTTGCTAGAATTAAAGTGTTAGAAACAGTAGCAGATACTCTTGAAAGAACATTAAAAGAACAATAAAAAATCATAACAAAGATAAGGAATATAGAAACGATGAGAAGTACATTTTACAAGTTTCTCACTTTAGCAAAAATAAAAAGAACCTTTACAAGTGACAGAAAGGAAAACTGTTCTTGTAAAGGTTCTTTTTCTATAAAAAATGTTTCTATTGTATTTCTATTCTAATAAAAGAGCAATAAAACTATTTCATTTCATTTAAAGAATCTAAAAGAGCATCTTTTAATTCCATTAATTGAGCATAAGATTCTTCTTTTAAAGAAGAACGAATTGTAATGGTTGGCTCTAAAAGGGTCATATTTTTCATTGTCTCTAAAATTGCTTTTACCTGTTTTGTAGTTGTTGGAGCCCAAGAACCATTTTCCATAAATGCAACGGTACGATTTTGAATATTTAATGCTTGCATATCATGGATAAAGTTTAACATAGCAGGATAAATAGCCCCGTTATAAGTTGGAGCTGCTAATACGATATGGCTGCAACGGAATACTTCTTCGATTAAAGTGGATACATGAGTATTGGATACGTCATGAATAACAATATTTTTAATTCCAGCTTCTGCTAGTGCAGTTGCAAGAACGTTAACTGCATTTTCTGTATTTCCATACATAGAACCATAGAAAATGGCAATTGTTTTTTCTTCTGGTTCATAACTGCTCCAAGTATTATATTTGTCAAGGAAGTACTCAAAGTTATTACGCCAAACTGGTCCATGAAGAGGACAGATGAATTTAATACTAACACCAGAGAGTTTCTTTAAAGCGTTTTGTACTTGAGGACCATATTTACCAACGATATTACTGTAGTAACGACGAGCATCAGAGAGCCAGTCACGATCAAAATCGATTTCATCGTTAAATAAGTTACCGTTTAATGCACCAAAGCTTCCGAATGCGTCTGCAGAGAAAAGAATTTGTTTGCTTTCTTCATAACTCATCATAACTTCTGGCCAGTGAACCATAGGAGTCATAACGAAGCGAAGAGTATGACTTCCAAGACAAAGAGTATCGTTTTCTTTTACAACCACCGTATGTTCTGTAATATCCATATCGTAGAACTGTTGGATTAAACTAATTGTTTTTGCATTACCAACAATTTTTACATTTGGGTAGCGAAGCATAAGATCCTCAATGTTTGCACAGTGATCTGGCTCCATATGGTTTACAACGATATAATCTAAAGAACGTCCATTTAATACATGAGAAATATTTTCTAAAAATTGACGAGAAATAGAAGAATCAACCGTATCCATTAATGCTGTTTTTTCATCACAAATAAGATAAGAGTTGTAATTGACACCTCTTGGAATTGGAAATAAATTTTCAAATAAAGCAAGACGACGATCGGAGCCGCCTACCCAATAAATATCATCTGTTATTTTTCTAGTGCAATACATTTTTTTTGCTCCTTTCACTTTAGAAAAATTAAAATTTTATCGCTAAATGGTAGTTTAAAATGGAACAGGGAAAATTGTTCCTTCCATAAGCTGTTTATTAAAATATGCTATATAATTTATCGAATTATAGTAT
>UQVN01000009.1 GCA_900544525.1 uncultured Eubacteriales bacterium | reverse complement strand
ATATTGGTTTTATGTGGGTTTCTATTCTATAAATATCTTTACATTTTTTTCCCATATGATATAATTTTCTATAAACTTTATGTTGAATTATATAAGGAGAAAAACTCTATGCTTGCAGAAGAAAGAAAAGAAATAATATTAAAGCAACTTTATGAAGAAGGTAAAGTTTTGGTCCAAGACTTAAGTGCCTCAATTAACGTTTCTACGGAAACGATTCGAAGAGATCTAAAAGAACTAGAAAATGAAAGTCTTTTAAAAAGGGTACATGGCGGAGCTGTTTTAACAAAAAAAATTAATGGTGAATTATCGGTTAATATTAGAAAAAACATCTTTCTTGACTCCAAAAAAATAATTGCTTCTAAGGCAATAAAATATATCGTAGATGGTTCTACTATTTTTTTAGATAGTAGTACGACTTCCATTGAAATTGCAGAAGAACTATTTCGATATAATCACCTAAAAGTAATTACAAACTCTCTTCTCATCGCAGAAATTTTATCTAAAAATATAAATATTCACCTTATATTAATAGGCGGTAACTTTAATGCCAAAAATTTCTCATTTATTGGATATACTGCTCAAGAACAGTTAAATGGCTATTTAGCTGATATTTGTTTTATTTCCTCTACTGGCGTCAATGAAATGGGATTACTAGTGGATTCTAGTGAAGATGAAGCTATTATTCGAAGACTTATGATTGAACACAGTGAGAATAAATATTATGTATTAGATGACACAAAATTCTATCGTTCTTCCACTTATGTTATTGGAAACTTAAATCAATTTACTGGAATACTAAGCAATAAGAAACTCCCAAAAGAACTCACCAATTCAATCAAACCAGATTCCTCTATTATTTTAGATGATAATTAAAAGGAATCTGTTTACTCCAAAAATAAAGGAGGTATCACATAACATGATCCCTCCTAATAAGATACAGTTGTTGAAAAGATATTCGAAAATACAATTTCTTAGTATACAAAAACGGAGCGAAAAATAATTTCTTATTTTTCACTCCGTTTTTCTTTGTCTTATTTATTAATGCCGGCGACCGGAATCGAACCGGTACGGGAGATTAGTCCCGCAGGATTTTAAGTCCTGTGCGTCTGCCAGTTCCGCCACGCCGGCATAATGGATGGAGAAGGATTCGAACCTTCGAAGTCGTCGACAACAGATTTACAGTCTGCCCCCTTTGGCCACTCGGGAATCCATCCATTTCATATCTGACAGTTTTTTATTATACTAGAAGTCTTATAAGATTGCAAGTCTTTTTTTCTAATATCAATACTTTTTTTCGTACTGTCCTTTTTCTTACGGCCACCTGTCCAATCGATTCTCTTTTTTATCTTTATTCCATATTAAAAACTTTCATATGATGCTTTACATTTTCATATGTTCCTTGCACCATTGTCTCACTTAAATCAAAGTAATTATGCTTATTCTCTTCGTTCATATACTGTTCCACATATTTTACAAGGCTTTGGAAACTAGACGTAGCAATATTGACTTTTCGAATTCCAAGAGAAATCGCCTTTTGAAAATCTTCATCAGAAATTCCACTTCCTCCATGTAAAACGAGAGGAACTTTCACTTTTTTATGAATCTCCTCTAATACATCAAATGCTAACTGTGGCATAACTGGATAGTTTCCATGGGCATTTCCAATGGCAACTGCCAATGCATCAATCCCTGTTTTTTCTACATAAAGAGCTGCTTCTTCTGGATCGGTACAACGAATTCCATGATCTTCTCTACCATCTTCACTTCCCCCAACGAGACCTAATTCCGCTTCTACCGTTGCACCATATTTCTTTGCTAACGCTATAACCTCTTTTACTTTTTCCACATTTTCATCAAAAGGGTAAGTAGATGCATCAAGCATTACAGATGTAAACCCAAGCTCTAATGCTTTTTTGACGGTATCAAAAGTAAGACCATGATCGAAATGTACGGCAATATCAACTTTTGCTTCTTTTGCCGCTTGAATCATCGCACCTCCTATGATATGCAATGGTGAATATGGCAATCGCACCTCTGCAATTTGAAGAATAATTGGAGTATTTAGCTCTTCTGCCGCACGAATCGCTCCTCTTACCATTTCCATATTTCCTACACTAAATGCGCCACAAGCACGATTTTCCTTGCTCGCTTCTTCTAGCAATTGTTTCATTTTTACTAATGGCATATGAATCCCTCCAAATCTAAAACTATTTTCTTATTTTGTTAAGGCGCACATAATCGATAGTGTTATTATCTATTATGTACGCCTATTTTAATAAAAAAAAACGATAAAAACCAAATATGGTGTTAACTAAAATTTATTTGTTCTATATTGAGCTGTCACTACTTTTTTATGTGTGTAGAATTCAACAGAATCATTTCCATTGCAATGTAATGTTCCATAGAAAGAATCTTTCCAACCTGAGAATGGGAACCAAGCGATTGGTGCTGGCACTCCTAAGTTAATACCTAACATACCTGCATCAATATTCTCTCTAAAATAGCGAATCGCATTGCAGTTTGTTGTAAATAAACAAGATCCGTTAGCAAATCTGGAACGGTTTGCAAGTTCTACCGCTTCTTTTAATCCAGATACTCTTACGATAGAAACAACAGGTGCAAAGATTTCATCTTTCCAAATTGTCATATCAGAAGTGACATTGTCAAAAATTGTTGGCCCTACAAAATATCCTTTTTCAGGCAATCCTTCTCTTCCATCGCGAACGAGAGTTGCTCCTTCTTCGATTCCTTTTTCGATATAGCCAAAAATTCTCTTTCTCGCGGCATCATCGATAACTGGTCCTAAGAATACATCTTCTTCTAATGGATTTCCGATTGTAATCTCATCGGCCGCTTTTTTAAATCGTCTTAAGAATTCATCTGCAATTCCATCTTCTACTGCAATAACAGAGGCTGCCATACATCTCTCTCCTGCTGAGCCAAATGCTCCACCAATAATTTTAGGCATCGCATCATCTAAGTCTGCATCGTTTAATACAATGAGATGATTTTTTGCTCCTGTAAGTGTCTGTACTCGTTTCATTCTAGCAGAAGCGCTTTGATAAATATAACGTCCAACTGGTTCACTTCCTACGAAGGAAATTCCTGCGATATGTTCGCTTTCGATCATGCCATTTACCACATCTTTTGCTCCGAATACAACGTTAAATACACCTTTTGGGAATCCAGCTAATTCTACTAATTCCACGATTTTTTCTGTTAATAATGGTGTTTTTTCTGATGGTTTTAATACAACAGTGTTTCCACAAGCTAAAGCCATAGGGAACATCCAAAATGGAACCATCATTGGGAAGTTAAATGGTGTAATACATCCGATAACACCGATTGGATAGCGATAGTTTACAACTTCTACGTCTGTTGCTACGGTTGCTAAAGAATCTCCCATATAAGAAGCGACAACTCCTGCTGCACTTTCTACGTTTTCGATTCCTCTTCCTACTTCGCCCATGGCCTCTGCTAAATTTTTACCATGTTCTAATGTAATCAATCTTGCTAATTCTTCTTTATGTTCCATTAAAATATTTTGTAGCTTAAATAACATCTTTGTTCTCTTTAAGATAGATGTTTTCTTCCATGTTTGGAATGTTTCTTTTGCTACCTTAGCAGCTTCTTCTAATTCTTCTTTTGTTGATAATGGAACGATAGCAATGACTTCTTCTGTAGAAGGATTTGTCACCTCTAATTTTTCTGTACTTTTGCTTTCCACCCATTCTCCATTAATATAGTTTCTTAATTGTTTCATACTTTTATGCTATCAAAATTTAGGACTTCCCCAAACTTTGGTATACTCCTTTCTAAATAAACCTTTTGCCTACAAGCTGCTCTTTTTCCATTACTGCTAATTTCAGTAAATGGATTGTTTCCTTCTATTTCAAAAAAGTTTTCATACGCCTTTTTCTTGTTATAGAATTTCTGAAATATCCACTGGTCGATGTTCTTCTTGTGACTTTTTTGCTGCTAAAGCCATAACAACTGGTTTTAGTCCGTCCACCACATTCACTGGCGTATCTTCATTCGTTGCAATGGAATGAATAAAACTTCTAATTTCTTTTTCATAAGATTCCATATACCGCTCTAAAAAGAAAAACTGTGGTTTTTCTGCTGATACCCCTTGTGCATTGCTTATGACTGCTGAAGAATCCGTATCATTTGAAATACTTACCATTCCTTCTGAACCAAATACTTCGACTCTTTGATCGTACCCATATGCGGATCTTCTACAATTGTCAATTACAACTAATGTATCATCTTCCATTTTCAAAGTGAGAACCGCTGTATCCACATCTCCAGCTTTTCCAATTAATGGATCCACTCGATTAGCACTCTGTACATAAATTTCTTTTGCATCGCAACCAGTTAAAAAGCGTGCCATATCAAAATCATGAATTGTCATATCCAAATACATTCCTCCAGAAACTTTGATATAATCAATGCTTGGAGGTTCTGGATCTCTTGAAGTGATTTTAATAATTTCTGGCTTTCCAATTTTGCCTTTCACAACTGCCTCTTTTACCGCCTCAAAATTGTGATCAAATCTTCTGTTAAATCCGACTTGATATTTTAAATTCGTATTCTCTAACGCCTTTATCACTTCTTGAATTTTCTCTATATCATGATCAATTGGTTTTTCACAAAAAACGTGTTTTCCTGCGCCAATTGCCTCTAATGAAATGGACGTATGGGTATCCGTAGAGGAACAGATAATCACTGCATCGATTCCCTTGTCTTCTAGCACTTCTTTATAATCTCTTGTTGTATACTCTACTCCCATATCTTTTGCCCATTTTGCGGTTTCCTCATCTAAATAGGGATCTGCTACTGCTCTTATGGTAGCTTCTTTTATTCTTGTGCTAATACTCGTGATATGTACTTTTCCGATTCTTCCAGCTCCTATAATACCTACTTTTACCATACGCCCACTCCTCCTTATAATCCTGTTTTTTTGTTAATAAATGTTCTTGCTTTTATTGCATATTCTAATGGATTCGCCTTAGCTGGATCTTGCTCTGCTTCTACCAACATATAACCTTCATATCCATTTTCTTCTAATACTTTAAAAATTGGATCAAAGTTGATAACGCCATCTCCTGGAACGGTAAATGCCCCTAAGCGAACTCCGTCTAAGAAGCTCAATTTTTCTTCACGAACTTGATTCACTACTTCTTGGCGAATATCTTTTAAATGAACATGTTTAATTCTTGTGATATATTTTTTTACCATTTCTAATGGATCCACTCCACAATAAGCGAAATGTCCCGTATCGAATAATAAGTTCACATACTCTTTCTCTGTGTTATCCATCATGCGTTCTACTTCATCTGCATTTTGTACAACAGTTCCCATATGATGGTGAAATGTCAATGTGATTCCATACTCTTCTTTTGCGATTTTTCCGAGCTTATTAAGACCTATGCATAATGTTTCCCATTCTTCGTCATTCATCACATATTTTTCCCCAAAGATAGGCGCATCTTGTATTCCTTGGATACTATGGCTTTGTTCAGAAACTCCGATAATCTTAGAACCCATCTCTTTTAGAAAAGCAAGTTGTTCCCGAAATGCTTTTTCCACTTCTTCAAAAGGTTGTGTAATTAAAAAGGAGGAAAACCATTGATTACAAATACAAAGTCCTCGAAGCTCTAACGCTTTTTTCAACACTTTTGTATCCTTTGGATATTTATTTCCTACTTCGGAACCAGTGAATCCAGCTAATGCCATTTCGCTGACACATTGTTCAAATGTATTTTCTTTTCCTAAATCTGGTAAATCATCATTTGTCCATGCAATTGGTGCAATTCCTAATTTTACTTTATTTTTATCTAACATAATACCTATCTCCTTTTTATTTTTTACTTTACACCCCTTTTATTTAATACTCGATTTTTACAATTCCGCCTTCTTTCCATGCTTTTGTTGTTGCAAAACCAATCTGTGTAGATTTTGTTCCATCATAAACAGTTACTTCTGGTTTTCTTCCAGATGCTACACAATCGACAAACTCTTGCATTTCTAATAAATAAGATTCTGCAAATCTTTCTGGAAATCCGCTTACACATTCTACAACTGCTCCGTTTTTATCATAGATCATGCATAAGTTCTTTTCTGGAACTGGGCTGATTCTCAAAGAACCTTCCGTACCAATCACTTCTGTTTCTACATGATATCCATGAGCTGCTGTACGTCCTACATGAACAAATCCTAATGCTCCATTTTCACAACGATACATTGCTACACCTGTTTCATCATCCCCTGCTTCTTTAAATTCTGGATGTTTGAAAGTAGCTCCAGCAGCATAAACTTCTACAGGATCAGAATTTAAAAACCATCTCATTAAATCGATATCATGAATTGCCATGTCGATGAAAATTCCACCGCTTGTAGCTGCGAATTTAATGGCACCTTCTACTAATGCTTCTGGATCGATTCCAGTTGCTTTTACCATATAAGGAGTTCCGATAGCACCTTCTTGGATTTTCTTCTTTGCATAAGCATAAGATGGGTCGAAACGGCGCATAAATCCTAAGAAGAAAGCTAATTCTGGATGGCGTTCTACCGCTGCTTCTGCCATTTTACATTCTTCTACTGTTACTCCTAATGGTTTATCTGAGAATACGTGTTTTCCAGCATCAAGTGCTTCTGCGATCTGCCAGCAGTGCTCTCCACTTGTTGTAACGATTGCTACAGCATCAAGATCTTCTTGTTTTAACATTTCTCTATAATCAGAGTATACATTTTGCACACCAAGTGTTTCCTTTGCATACTCTAATTCTGCTGGCACGATAGAACAAGCTGCTACTAATTCTGCATTTGGGATTTTAAATGCGATATTATTTGCATGAACTTTTCCTAATCTTCCTAACCCTGCGATACCAATTCTTACTTTTTTCATTTTCATTTCCTCACTTTCTCTTTGTACTGATTTATTGATTTTGTCTAAACTCTACATACTTCCATATTAGCTCCGCTATTTTTTCAGGAGACAATTGACTCGCATTGATCATGAGATCGTAATTATTTGGATCTCCCCATTTTTGTCCCGTATAATAGTTGTAATACCGTTCTCTCATCTTATCTTCTTTTTCCAATTCTTTTAATGACAGATTGTCATAAAATTCTTTTGCTCTTTGTTCTCGAAACTCATCTTCCGCATAGACGAAAAATCGATAACATTCTGGAAAATCTTTTAAAATGGCATCTGCACATCGTCCTACAAAAACAGCGCTCTCTTTTTTTGCGATTTCACGAATTACTTTCGCTTGTTCTTTATACATCTCGTTATAAGATGGAATCGTATCAAGCCCTAGAGAACCGATACTTTCAAAAATCGATCCAATATTCTCTTTTGGTTTTTTATAGGATATTTCTAAGATTGTCTCAATATCCAAATCCGATTTTCCCAATTTATCTGCTGCTAAATAAAGAATTTGTCGATCATAACATCGTACCTTCATTTTTCTTGCTAAATGTTCTGCTGCTTCTTTTCCAGCACTTCCATACTGACGGCTAATCGTAATTAATGTATGTTCTCTCATTTTTATAATTCACCTCTTGATTCACGCTCAATTAACTCTTTCATAATATTTGGATACATTTTATCTAAACGATATCGGAATAAAGTAATAATTACGACAGCTGCAATAATAATTGGGGCTATTTTATAAAGTGTCACAATCATATGTAATGTTGCCGTTGGCTGTGTTGTCACTCCGACTGCGGAACTTATGTAACCTGATTTATCAAGAAGTCCTGTAATAATGGCTGAAGCAAATCCTGCTCCCACTTTTGTTCCAATAGAACCACCTGCAAAAATTAAACTCTCTTGTCTAACGTGTGTTTTCCATTGTCCAAACTCTACAACATCACCAACCATACTGAATACAACCGCATTGAGTGGTGCTAATCCGATAGAACGCATGACACAGCTCATAACCATAAAAGAGAAACTGTAAGGATTCAACCAAAAGAGTATCTGTCCGAATAAGGCAATAAATCCTCCAACATAGGCAATATTTCTCTTTCCAAACTTTTGAACTAATGGTGTGCAAATGAAAATTCCTGCTACTAATGTCAAAGTCTCGATTAAGAAAAGTGTGCTATACATCCATGTATCATTGTTAAAAATGTATTTACAATAGTATGGAAGGATTGTTCCTGTTATCGTAAAGGATACGCTTTGTGCTGTCCATAGAATCATAACTGCCCAGAAATATTGATTCTTAAATAACACTTGAAACAACTTTTTAACTGGAACTTTTTCTTCTCTTTGTTTTGCCCCAACTTTTACCGTTTCTTCACATTTTGCAAAACAGAACAACAGTAAGATAAGTGCAAGAATTGCCCACATAGACATGACTTTAATCCACGCCATCTGATTGTCACCTGCTAACTTAACAAGTGGTAATGTAAACGTTGCAGCTATAATTTTTCCAATTGGAGATAACCCCATTCTCATAATGCTCAAAATATCTCTCTCGGAAGAAAGTCTTGTCATCATGGCAGAAAGACTTCCATAAGGCAAGTTGATCGCCGTATAACAAATGGTCGTACAGAAATTATAAACAACGAATAAATAAAGAAATTGTAACATGGGTGTCGTATGTGGCACTGTAAATAACAGAACTGCCGAAATCGCAAACGGTACGCTCATCCAGAGCAACCACGGTCTTGATTTCCCCCATTTTGAGTTAGTTCTTTCTACGATGACTCCCATGACGAGATCCGATACTCCATCAAAACACCTTGATATGAGCATAACCAATCCGACTGTCGCTGGTGCAATTCCTACATAGTCGGTATAAAATAAAGTTAATAACGTTCCGATCATTCCAAATACAATATTGCAACCTACATCCCCACTTGCATAGGAAAGTCGAACAGTCCATGAAAGTCGATCTTTTTTCACGGCTCCTTGTGATACTTGCCTTGTTTCTTGCGCTGCTTGCATTTTGTTTCCCGCCCTTCAACATTTTTTATATTTTTAATTTTTGCTACCCATAATTTTTATTCATCGTGTAACCATACATATCTCTCGTCTTCACACCGATCGGTCTGCAACCAAGGATTACCTTCTAAATGACGAATCATCCAGCAAGTATACATCTGAAACCCTGGCGCAACTGCCTGTGGGTGAAGTTCTCCACCAGGAATTGCGGAAAAACTTCCATCAACACTTTTAAATACGCTGTCTCCTACAAAGCTCGCTCCAAACCCCTCTGGGCGATCAAATTTAAAATAATAAGTTTCTGGCTGTGGATGTCTATGTGGAAGATATCCTGACCAATTCCCCTTATCGTTTAACACTTCTCCTAACACCATGTTGGAATCAGGTGCAATGCTGTGGTCAAAAATCGTATTGACTCTTCTCTTTGCTACATTTCCAAATTTGCCAACACAGACATAGCTCCATGGCGCATCTTCTGGACGGTAGCACTTACTCTCAAACTCCTTTTTATTTTTTGTGCATTGAACTAAAATCTCTGCATCTTTTTTTGCTACCACTTTCACTGCCTTATTGCGACAAACATGCACACACCAAGGACCTTCCACAAATACATTTTCTCGGCTGGCAACTTGCTCTTTTCCTTCAAAAGAATAGGTGACTTCTCCTTCTAATAAAAGAACTGCCATTTCCTCTTCTTCCTTAAAAAACTCTCTTACCTCTCCTTCTTTCATTCGATAGACACGAATATCCATCATCATCTCTTGATATTCGTTATCATAGGTTGTTAAAATCTTTTCTCCACTGGTATCAAATTGTGGATAGCCAAATTTTTTCCCCATTATATAACCTCCTTTCTTAATAAGACCTAGATTCTTTACGTCCAAGTAACACGAATTCAGACGCCTTTTGCACATTTTCATTATTGGATGTTGTTGCAATTCCGACGTTCCACCATGATTCATATCCATCTGTCATGGTTTTTGGAAGTACTTTCAAATCAAAGAGACAAGCCTTCGTTTGTTTCTTGGCATCTTCTAATGCTTCTTTTAACTCAACAATTGTTTTACATGTATACGTCTTTAATCCGTATCCTTCTCCTACTTTTGCATAGTCCACAAAGATCAAATCCCCTGTTGGCTTTTTGCCATCGGTATATCTAAATTCTGTTGCAATACTTCCAATTCCATGGTTCATTTCCAAGTTGTTGATACAGCCAAAACCGCAGTTATCAAAGACCAATATATTCACTTTTTGCTTTTCTTGTACAATTGTCATAATTTCGCTGTGAAGCATTTGGAAACTAGAATCTCCTACGACACAATATACTTCATGCTCTGGTTCTGCCAATTTTACACCCAATGTTGCTGCAACTTCATATCCCATACAAGAATATCCGTATTCTGCATGGTACCCTCCTCGTTTATCCGTTCGCCACATGCGTTGCATACAACTTGGCAAAGAACCTCCAGCCGTAATAATCGTAGCATTTTCATCAATTGTTTTATTGATTAAAGCAAGGGCTGCTGTCTGTGTTAATGTTCCCCCTGTCAATGCCACATATTCTGGAATCGTTCTCATATCTCTCGCTTTAATCAATGGTTCGAAATCTTCTCCTGTATATTCGATATTTGATAAATATTCTAACTCTTTATCCCATGCTTCTTTTGCATCTTTTATTTCATCCTTATAAGAGGAACAATAATTTCGTTCTCTTAATCGTTTTGTAAGAGCCTCCACAATTACTTTGGCATCTCCTACTGCTTTTACCGCATCCATTTTATAGGCATGAAATCTACAATTATTAATGGATACAAAAGTTACATCTTCTCTTTGGAACAAGTGTTTTGAACTCGTTGTAAAATCTGACATTCTAGAACCGATGGAAATGACTAAATCGGCATCTTTTGCAATAATATTAGAAGCGTAAGTTCCTGTTACCCCAATTCCCCCTAAGCAATACGGATTGCTTGACTTACAAGCACTTTTTCCTGCTTGTGTTTCCCCAAAAGGAATTTTAAACGCTTCACAAAAAGCTTCTACGCTCTCTCCCGCTTCAGAATAACGGACTCCTCCACCAACAATAACCAATGGCTTCTTCGCTTTTTCAATACATTCGATCACGTCTTCTAATTCTTCTTCCACTGCCATCGGTCTTGTAATTCTATGGACTCGTTTCTTGAAGAAATACTCTGGGAAATCATAGGATTCCCCTTCCACATCTTGACATAAGGCGATACAACAAGCTCCTGTTTCCGCTGGATCGGTTAACACTCTCATAGCATGGATCAAGGCTGTCATAATCATCTCTGGTCTTGTAATGCGATCCCAATATTTGCACACTGGCTTAAATGCATCATTTGTTGTCGTTGCAAGACTATTGCTCTGCTCTAACTGTTGAAGCACAGGATCAGGCTGTCTTGATGCAAATGTATCCGCTGGAAATACTAACAATGGAATATTGTTTACTGTTGCCGTTGCACAAGCTGTTACCATATTGGCTGCCCCTGGTCCAATAGAGGAAGCACAAGGAATAATCTTTCTTCGATTATTTTGTTTTGCAAAAGCAATGGCTGTATGGCACATTCCTTGTTCATTTCTTCCTTGAAGAACTTTTAAATTTCCTGGATTGCTATCCAGTGCCTCTCCTAAACCAACGGCAATGCCGTGACCAAAAATAGTAAAAAATCCTTCTACAAACTTCGTTTCCACCCCGTCCAGCACGACATACTGATTATCTAAAAATTTCACAATGGCCTGTGCCACTGTCATTCTTATCTTTCTCTCCATCATTCTTATCCTTTCATAGATTTACTATCATTTCCCCATACTGTTCTTTTGTTTCTTTTATAAATTCATGAACCTCTTCTGGCATTGGAAGAGAATCGGAACAATTGTTACTTCTTACCATCATAGAGGCTTCCGCAGAAGCAAACTCCAGACATTCTGTCATTTCCCAACCTTGATATAATCCATATAAAAAACCTGAAGCATATCCATCTCCACCACCAAACCCTTTTCTTGCTTTCACTGGGAATGGCTTTACACCAAACTTCTCTCCATCAAATGTATAGGCATTTGAACCTTCCATGCCATGCTTTATCAGCACAATTTTAGCATTACACCCTTGCCAATATTTTGCACTTTCTTCATCTGTCATACCTTTTTTGATCAAACGTTCGGTTAAATCGAATTCTTCTCTTGACCCCATAATAATATCTGCTTCTTTTGCTACCATAGAGTAGTAAATAGAAATCTCATCTGGATTCTTCCAGTTATATTCTCTATAATCCACATCAAAAATGATTTTTGTACCATTTCTTTTTGCCAACAAGACTGCTTTAATCGCTGCTTCTCTTGAAGGGCTTTGTGCTAAAGCTGTTCCAGAAATTAAAATTGCCTTTGCCTTCTTAATATAAGATTCTTCCACATCATCTACATGAAGCTGTAAATCAGCAATGCCATTTCGGTACATTAAAATATGGCTTTCAGATGCAGAAAGCATCTCTGTAAAGGTAAGCCCTAAACTTTCTCCATTGGTGCATCGAGTGATATGTGTTGTATCAATTCCTTGCTTATCAAAATACTCTACAACATAATCTCCAAATTGATCATCAGAAACTTTTCCAATAAAACCAGCCTTTAACCCATGTTTCGTCACCCCTACGGCAATGTTAGCAGGAGAACCACCTACAAACTTCTCAAACATATGTACATCTTTTAACGGTTTAAACTCTTCCTTTACTTGGTCGTTATAGGCTGGATTAAAATCAATTGCAACCCTTCCTAACAAGATCAGATCAAACTCTCTATCTTTGTCAAATTCTATATACTTCATAACCGCCACCTCCAATGTGTGCTTTTGCGTGTTTGTTTTATACTATTTTATCATATGCACGCAATTATATCAAACATTTTAGCTTTTTGTTTTGCATTTTTTATATTTTGCACAATTTTACCACTCTATTTTCAGACAAACCAACCAAGAAACCACGCTTTTTGAACGCAAAGCACGCAAAAAAAAAGAATATCAATCCTTTGTTATATTTTCTTGATATTCTCTTTCGTATTCTATTTTCCAATAATGCTGTCCAGTTCTTATTTCAAACTCTCTATAGATTGTACTTTGTTTTAATATTAATATCTGTAAACAAATATTCCTCTTCTACTTTTTCTCCTTTTAGTAGTATATCTGCTAAAATATGTGGAGGACGATATCCTTGTATATAACCATTTTGATCAATCAAAAAATCAACAATATCCTCTCTTAATAATTGTTCATTTTCAGGTGTTTGATCATAAATAATAACATATGGGCGTTGCTCTAACTTTAACGATTCAAAAGCTTTTTTCACTCCTGTTTGTCCTCCTGAAACAACAAGAATTCCTTCAATACCTGCCGTATCCTTAAGCACTCTCTCTATAATCTTCTCAACTTCTTGTGTTTCATCAAAACTACCATGCACTCCTACAATTTCCATTTGTGGATAGGAGCTTTTCATCTCTTCTATAAAACCATCTACACGCTGATTATCAACATGGTTACTGAAATATCCAGTGATCACTAAAATTTTTCCACTTCCATTCATTAACATGCCAAATAATCCAACCGCTGTTCGCCCGCTTTTTCGGTTATCCATTCCTACAAAACAACATCTCTTTGTTCCCACAATATCTGAATTAAATGTTACAACAGGAATCCCTTCTTGTTCTATGACTTCATTTAATTTCATGCGCACGCGTTCACATTCAACAGGCATAATGGCTAGTCCCTGTATCCCTAATTCTAATAATTCTTGTATCGCTTGTAATTGTTCTTCCTCATCAACATAGTTACTTTCTTTTAAGATCACTTCAACTCCTCGATATTGTATCTCATCTTTTGCACGTGCAATTCCCCGATTTACTTCCACCATAAAAGGAGAACTTGCTAGTTGTGTGATCACTCCAATCTTAATTGTATCGGTTTGTTTTCTCTTCCTCCTCTCTTTCTTCACATATCCCATCTCTTTTGCTATTTTTTTAATTTTCTCCTCTATTTCTGGATTGATTCTTCCTCTATTATTTAAAGCTCTATCTACGGTTCCTCTTGATACTCCTACCGCATCAGCAATTTGTTGTATTGTTACTGCCATCAAACACTCACCTCACCTTATCTTATAATCATCATAACATACACACAAAAAGCACGCAATATTTCTTCTCTCTTTTACTGTAATATACTAAAATTTATTGTGATAAAGATTGCAATGTCTGTGAACACAAATCCAGATGTCTTTACCAATAGTAAGAAGGACGTGACAAAAGAAAAATAACCTTGTAGGATTAGAACACCATGAATGAAATCATGATTCCTACAAGATTATTTTTATTTTATGGTTTTTTCTTACACCATGAAATTATTATAAGTAAAAACAGATCGAAAAGGAGGTTTACTATGACTTTTATTATTAATGCCTATCACTTATATTGCTTTTCTACCCTTTTTCTTTTCTGCCTTTAAAATACAGGCACTGACTGGAAGCATTTTAATTACAACTTCACCAGAGTAGACATCATATGTCTCTTCTTCCATAGAGTAAGATTCTTCTGTTGTTACAATCATTCGCTCTAATTGATATTCCTCTAAAACACCAATCTGCCAAACAGGCACTCTTACATCTTTTTCTTCAAAATGATTATTAATAATAACGATATATTTTTCTTCTCCTAAAAAACGGCTATAGACAATAATTCCATACTCTCCATAAAGTAACTTTAAAGAACCTCGTTTCCATGCTTTTGACGATTTATGAATCCGTATCATATCACGGTGAAAAGCAATTAATTCTTGATCTTCTTGTCCCCAAGGATACGTTCTACGGTTATCGGGATCCGTCCAGCCACAAACACCTGCTTCATCGCCATAATAAATGGTAGGCGCTCCAACCCACGTCATCTGCATCACAACGGCCTCTTTAAAAATGCCTTTATGAATTCCCTCACTTGCAGATTCTGGCCCAACGGTTTGTGTTCTTCCCACTCTTCCATTGGTTCTCGTCAAAAATCTGGAATGATCGTGGTTTGATAGCTCATTCATTGCCACTTCCAATGACTGAGTATGAAATCTTGACATATGATGGGTCATAGCCCCTTGGAAAGAATCATAATTATTTTTTAAATCTTCTCGATATTCATCGCTATGCTTTTCCATCCCTGTTAAAAACCAAGAAATGGGCTCCATAAACGCATCATAATTCATAACCGTGTCCCATTGATCGCCTTGTAACCAAGAAGCTGCATCTCCATAATGTTCTGCTAATATAATAGCATCGGGATTTGCCTCTTTTACAGTCTTTCGAAAATCTCTCCAAAACTTATGGTTAAATTCTCCTGAATGTCCAAGATCTGCCGCTACATCAAGACGCCAGCCATCCACATTATAAGGTGGAGACACCCATTTTTTTGCAATATCCATAATATATTGATAAAGCATATCTGATGCTTCATAATTTAATTTTGGTAACGTATCATGCCCCCACCATCCATCATAAGAAGAATTATAAGGCCATGCATTCTCATTGAAAAACTGGAAGAAATCTCGATAAGGACTGTTTTCATCTACATAAGCGCCTTTTTCATAGCCTTCTTGCCTCTCATAGATACGCTCCCTATCAATCCATTTATTAAAAGAACCACAGTGATTGAACACACCATCCAAAATAATTCTCATTCCTCGTTTATGAATTTCCTCTACAAGCTTTATAAAAAAGGCATTACTAGCCTCTAAATTTTCTTTTTTTGTGACACGAGCAATATATTTTGTCGCTTTTGTATTATCTTTCTCCCAATCAGGAAGGCAGTCTCCTTCTTTTGTAACAATGACTCCATAATGAGGATCCACATAATCATAGTCTTGAATATCATATTTATGATTGGATGGAGATACAAAAATAGGATTTAAGTATAAAACTTCTACGCCAAGATCTTTTAAATAATCTAGCTTTCCCATAACTCCTTTTAAATCTCCGCCATAAAACTCACGCACTCCCATAGAGGCAGGATATTTGTTCCAATCCTTTACCCTTACACTATAATCTCCAATGTAAAAATACTCTCTATCTTCTACATCATTGGTACTATCGCCATTATAAAACCGATCCACATAGATCTGATACATAACAGCCCCTTTTGCCCAGTCTGGAGTATGATAGCCAGGGGAAATCCGAAAATTATAATAATCCATAGGCTCATCCATAACACCACGACGGTTATAATAACAGGTTGCCATCCCTGCATGGATTTCAAAATAATACTCTGTCTGATGTTCACTCCTTGGAATCACAGCTTCATAGTAATCAAAGAGGCGATCGTATTCCACTTTTGAGGCCTTGATTTTATGTTCCATTCCTTCATTTTTATAAATAAGAAAAACAGTTTCCACATTCTCTCTTTCTGTCCGTATACGAACACGCACATCTTCATCAATAGAAGGTTCCTGTGGGATACGATAACTGATAGAACCATCAGAAAAAAGGGCTAAATCATTAAGCATTGGTTTTATACTGGTTGTATACAGTTGCACTTTTTGACTTTGATTTAATTCACTAAACGAAAAATCCATATCCATTCTATCCATCTCTCCTACTTTTTCTTCTTATATTATCTACAATACTTCTTTCCTTCTATTTTATAATAGTCTATTTCTTTTCACAATCATTTTTCACATAAATTGGAAATTTTATACATTTTCATATTTTTTGCTTTTTAAAGAGAAGTCTTTTATTTAATTTATGTATAAAAGAAGCTCTATGAGAATTTTTTCTCATAGAGCTAGATGTTAACTACTTGATTTGTTACCTTTGCGCAAAACGATGAAAAGCATCCTTTGCAATTCTCACGTTTCTAGTCAGTCGGCCATATGTGGGCATAAATGTCTACGCAAAATAAAAAGGACAGCTTCCGAACGCTGTCCTTTTTGGAGAAGGTATTTTTGTTACTTATGGGGTGTAGCAAAAACTATATAATGTATTGGGGGGGGGTTACATTCTTTATTATAGCAACTTTTCAAATTAAGTGTGCACAAACTTCACAAAATTCGATTCTATTTTTTGTGCATTTTGAATATAACCATTTTTTTACTATATATTTTTCACAAGAGATACTTCTGATTTATCCCCTTCACCATCCATTGTGAACAATGATTCAAATTCTTCTCGATCAATTCTTTCTTTTTCTAATAATAAATTCGCGCATTTATGAAGAACATCCATATGATCCATTAAGATTTTTTTCGCATCTGCGTAGCAAGTATCAACAATTGCTCGGATTTCTTCATCGATTACCGTTGCAACCGCTTCTCCATAAGAACGCTGATGACCAATTTCTCTTCCAATAAAGACTTCATCACTATCTCCATCTGCGTAATTAATCATACCAATTTTATCAGACATACCGTATTCAACAACCATAGCTCTTGCTGTCTTCGTAGCCATTTTAATATCTTGGGATGCTCCTGTTGTCACATCATCAAAAATTAATTCTTCTGCAATTCTTCCACCAAGGCTTACTTTAATGTCTTGAAGCATTTTATTTTTTGTATTAAACACATTATCATTTTCTGGCAACGGCATTGTATATCCTGCTGCTCCAACGCCTGTTGGAATAATAGATACGGTATAAACAGGTCCTACATCTGGAAGTAAATGGAATAAAATCGCGTGTCCCGCCTCATGATAAGCAGTAATTCGTTTCTCTTTTTCTGGAACAAGACGACTCTTTTTCTCTGCTCCAATTCCCACTTTAATAAATGCTTTATCCACATCCTCTTGCTTAATATATTTTCTATTATCACGAGCGGCATAAATAGCGGCTTCATTCATTAAGTTTTCGAGATCGGCTCCTGCAAATCCCGCTGTTGTTCGAGCGATCTGCTCTAAATTCACATCTTCACTTAATGGTTTCCCTTTTGTATGTACTTGTAAGATCTCTTCTCTTCCTCGTACATCTGGTCTTCCAACAGCCACTTTACGGTCGAAACGCCCAGGTCTTAAAATCGCTGGATCTAAAATATCAACACGGTTTGTAGCTGCCATCACGATAATTCCTTCATTGACACCAAACCCATCCATCTCTACAAGTAGCTGATTTAATGTCTGTTCTCTCTCATCGTGACCGCCTCCAAGGCCTGCACCTCTTCTTCTCGCCACTGCGTCGATTTCATCAATAAAAATAATACAAGGGGCATTTTTCTTTCCTTCTTCGAATAAATCTCGAACACGGGAAGCACCAACACCAACAAACATCTCCACAAAATCTGATCCAGAAATACTGAAAAATGGAACGCCAGCTTCTCCAGCAACCGCTTTCGCTAATAATGTTTTACCAGTTCCTGGAGGCCCTACTAATAAAACCCCTTTTGGAATTCTAGCTCCTACGTTCATATATTTTCCTGGACTTCTTAAAAAATCTACGACTTCTTTTAACTCTTCTTTTTCTTCATGAAGACCTGCCACATTGTTAAATGTCACATTAGTCTGCCCTCCTGTGGTCATTTTGGCACGGCTTTTACCAAAATTCATCATTTTGCTATTGCCACCACCTGACTGAGCTGCCATCAT
This sequence comes from uncultured Eubacteriales bacterium, assembly GCA_900544525.1. Taxonomy (GTDB): domain Bacteria; phylum Bacillota; class Clostridia; order Lachnospirales; family Lachnospiraceae; genus Scybalomonas. Next base: position 9,963 of record UQVN01000009.1, on the reverse strand, counting down.
ATTGAATAATAGTAGAATAACACCAAATCCAAGTAAATATGGTAAAATGCTAAAAATAATACTTGGACGATCTTCATCCTGTACCACTACTTTATCACCAAGACCATTCTCATAGGCATAATCGGTAATCTCTCTCGTATCTGGCCAATAAAAACTTTCCTTATCTCCATTTTTTAGCTCCACATCGATTTTACCCGCAACCGATTCTTGATTCGGTTTTACCGTTACTTTTGCCACATTTTCTTGCTGTACATCCTGTTGAAAATTATAAAATTCATATCCTGAACGCAGATTCTTTGAAATATCACTAATAAAGATTGTGACAGCAATAATCAGAATGATAAATAAATAAAAGCCCCAATTGCTTCGTTTTGTCTTATTCACTTTCTCTCTCCTTCCATTTTTAATTTATTTTTTCTCTCTTATCCTATTTCCTATACGATAAAAGTAGAATTTCCTCTTTTTTTCTCCATTCCAAGAGACTATTCTTCTACAACACCAATATATGGAAGATTGCGATAACGCTGTGCATAATCAAGACCATAACCAACAACAAATTCATCTGGAATTTCAAAACCTGTATAGTCTACTGTCACATCGTGCGTTCTTCGATCTGGTTTATCAAGCAATGTACAAAGTTTTAAGCTCTTTGGTTTTCTCTGCATTAACACTGGCATTAAATAGCTAAGAGTTCTTCCAGAGTCGATAATATCTTCCACTAAAATAACATCTTTTCCTTCGATATTCTCATCTAAATCTTTTGTAATTTTAACAACACCTGAAGATGATTTTTCATTTCCATAACTTGATACACACATAAAGTCCATTGTAACAGGAACTGTTAATCTTTTTGCAAGTTCACAAGTAAAGAATACACTTCCTTTTAATACGCAGAGTAAATGTACTTCTTTTCCTTCATATTCTTTGCTGATGAGTTCCCCCATCTCACGAATTTTCGCATCTAACTGCTCCTCTGAGATCATTACACGAATTTTATCCATTTTCTTTCTCCTTTATCTTCTTCTCGTATTCAACAAGTAGAATCCTTCTTGTCGTAGTATCAACTTTATATTGGGCTCCAATTCGATAGCCAATTAACCAAACAACGCCTTGCTCGTCTAAAAGGACTGGAACTTTCTCTCGTTCCTCTCTTGGAATTTTTTCATCAATAAAATATCGCTTCAAAGATTTTGTCATGCCCTCTTCATTTAATGTTAGCTTATCTTGGCTTTCCCTCGTTCTCAGTTGAAGTCCACCTTTAATCTTATCATAATCAAACATTTTTTTGTAGGTATCTTTTGAAATTATTTGAGCAATTTTCTCCTGACTAGAAAATTCCTGTGAAATGTCTTGAATCTCCAGTCGTATTCTATCCCCAGATGGCTCAATGAGCACTTCTTTTTGCCCTTTAAATCCCAGCTCAATTTCATAAGAAAAAGAGTTAGAATTTGGCGCCCCATTTTGATCTTCCCACGTCAATTGAAGGCTTTGATAAACTTTTTTTGCTACAATTCCTTTTGGAAGATGAATTTCTCTTCCTGTCTCTCCTTCTAATAATTCTTTTAAGGACTCTATATGAATGGACTTTATGTTTTTCTTAGCCTCTTCCTTCCCTCCTTGCTTCTTTTCTTTCATTTCTAGAATACGAATAAAGGCTTTTCTTAAAACTTCTAATTGCATATACCAATGGTATTGTTTTATTTTCTCTTCCTCAATTATAATCTTTCTTTTTTCCTCTTTGACACACTGGATATAATACTGCTCACAAGCTTCTTTTAGAAATTCTGTTGCCCCTTGTAAAAGTCTTGCGGTAGTTCCAATATGATAAACTACCTCTTCATTCACTTCTTTTAACATTGGTATCCATTGATTTCTAATTTTATTTCTCGTGTATATGGTCTCTTCATTTGTCTCATCGAGCTCATAAGAAAGATTTCTCTTTGTAAGATAAAAAAGCACTTCTTCTCTTGTTAGACAAAGAAGTGGTCTTATAATCTGATGTCTCTTTGGCAAAATTCCGCAAAGACCTTCTAAACCACTTCCCCGTACAAGATGAAAAAGCACTGTTTCCGCTTGATCATTTTCATGATGCGCTACTGCAATTACATTTGCATCTGTTTCTTTTCTCACCTGTTCCATTCGCTCATAACGGCAGAGTCTTCCCGCCTCTTCTTCACTCAATTTTTCACGTTTTGCTCGCTCATTTACATTTTCATGAAAGCAATAATAAGGTACTTTTAAACGCTCACATAAATTCCTCGTAAATGCTTCATCTCGATCTGCAAAAGCTCCTCGTAATCCATGATGAATATGGACAGCTAATACTTGAATTTCCTCTTCTTCTCTCATCCGACAAAGCATATCTAATAGGCATACGGAATCAGGTCCTCCCGATACCCCTACAACGATTTTACTTCCTCGTTCGAACATTTTATGTTGTTTGCAATATTTTTTCACTCTATGGTACATATCAATTCCTTTTTCCTACAATTGCTCTTCATTCTAAGTTCTTTTCTAATAGTGATTCATCTTCTCATTCATTGTACTAAAATATTGTTCAAATAACAAGTCATATAACACTCCCTTTTTTCTTATTCTCGCTTCCATATTCCGACGGTTAAAATGGTAATATCATCTCGATTTCTTCTCCCACCTAATTCTTGCACTCTTGCCATTAACTTTGTAGCTGCTTCTTGAGGGTTTAATAGATCGAGCTTTAAAATTTCATCTGCAATAAATTTTTCTTTATCAACAGCTGGCACCGCCTCCATCACTCCATCTGATAGTAAAAAAATCATATCTCCATCTTGTATTTGCCACTCATAGGAATTATATTCTAAATTTGGAAAAATTCCTACTGGAATGGCTCCTCCTTCTATCATTTCCACTTGATTTCCTCGTTTAATAAAGGATGCCGCCGCTCCCACTTTACAAAAGACACAAGTTCCTTCATATAAATCTACCATACAAAGATCAAGTGTGGAAAAATTTGCCTCCGAAATCGGGGTAACAAGCACGGAATTTAATAATCTTAAAGAATCATCTTTTGAAAAACCAGCCTCTAGCAAACGTTCTAGCAACTCTATCAGTAATTCACTCTTATCGTTGGCGTGTTGTCCGCTCCCCATACCATCTGCTAACATAATGCCAAGTTTTCCAGGTTCATATTCCAAAATTGAAAAATTATCCCCAGAGATCTCCTCTCTTCTTCGGCTAACTTTTGCCATTCCTTGCAAATAATAAAAATCAGCATCTTCTAAAAATCCATAACTTTGAGATACTTTTCCAACAATGGTGCGATTTCCACTCTTACTGCGCACACGATATCCAAGTGCTTTTGACAAACATCTTGCCAGCTCTCTCACTGTGAGCATCCTTCCTCTTTCAGAGTGTACCGTCACATAAATTTCCTTTCTTCCTTCTTGATTCTCCACACTAAGAAGCTCTGAGATTTGTACATGATTCTTTTTCAATTCCTCAACAATTCTCATCTGCACTTTTTGAGGAATAACCACAGCCTCATGAGTCACATGAAAGAGATCTTCAATCATATTTGAGATCTGCTGGAATTGCCCTGCCATGGCTTCTCTTCCTTCAATAATCCGCTCATTATAGAGCATTTCTAGCTTATTCATTTCATATCCATGCCGAATTTCTGACAAAAAGGCTTCTTGTTTTAAACAATGGCTAAAAAAAGGATACTCGGATAAATTTTCGATTGTTCCATTTTGTTCTGCCATTTCTAAAACGGCTCCTGCCTCCTCATAGGCAAGCCTTGCTTCTTTATCCCAGCAATATCCATTATATTCACAGCCTTGACACACCTTTTGAACGGTATGCTCCAAAATCCTCTGTCTTTGTTGCTCTCCTTGCCACTGTTCTGGCACACTCACTAAGGTTGTCCGAATTCTTCGAAAAGCCTCTGAAAAATCTCTTAACTGATTTCTTGTCTGTAACCATATCATCTCTTCCATTGATTCGCTCTTTTGCCGCGGTTTCGCTTGTAGTAAAAAGGTTCTGGGTAAAGCAAGAAAAAATACCATAGAAAGAATACAGCCTTTCCAAGCTCCACTTTCCCAACCATTGGTCTCCCATAGGAAAATCCCAAATACAAATGCCATTCCAAGCATACTCCCAAGTCGTCCTGCTTTTCTTAATATACCGGCTCCAATTCCAAATAAAGCATAGAGGGCAATCCCTTGAAATAATGACTCCATCGGATAACCACAATAATAAAGTGTCCCGCCTAAAATCATACCAAATAGTGTTCCCTCTGCCATTCCAAATCGATAAGAGCTATAGAGGATACAAAACAGAACAGCTCCTTGTTTTATAAGCAGTTCCCATTCATTTGGTATCGTTACCCCATATAAAATACCAGCACATAGCACAATCCAACCCATTAGTTCTTCTTGTTCAATTTTTTCATGGCGATGGTTCTCATACTCCATAGCCTTATTGACTAAAATAACTAATCCAGTACAGATTGCGCCTTCCGTTACTGCACTAAGAAGGACATCGCCATCATCGATCGTCCAAAGCAATCGGATCAATGTGACTGCTCCTACCACAATTCCCATAATTCCAGCTTTTTTATGTATTGACTCCATATGAAGCCCTTCCATCATTTTATCAATAATATAGGCTGTTCCCATAATACAAGCATACCGAATGGCCTGCTCTGTTCCCAATCGGATAAAAATTCCTCCTATAATGCAGATGAAAAGCACCACTTTCTCCATAAGCTTTCCTCCAACTGCCATAAAAAAAGAGGGCGCTAATGGATTGATTCCTGAAAAATTACAAAGCCCTGTTAAAATCCCCAAAAGCATACGGGTGCTTGTCCCCATAAAATCCTGTTCCGCCAGAAACTCTCTTTGTGTTCCTCTTCTCACCTGTTTTTGCATCTTTTGTTTTTGGTTATTTCGCTTCATTTTGCTTTCTACCCCCGTTTCGTTATTTTCCATCTATGTTCGTAAGAACGAATACAGATCCTATCGGATCGTTTTTTATCATCCATTCGTACTGCATTATAACGAACTTCATACGAGGGATTTTGTCAAAACTACGGATCGAAAGGACAAAAATTTATCGACAACTTTTTCTGCCATAAAAACGACATATTTCTCTTGACAAAATTCAACCGATTCGCTAAAATGAACAAAGTTCATTTTAGCGAAAGGAGTAATTATTATGAAACGTTTTTTTAATTTGGCCTTCCTCTATTTTATTTTAGCAATGGTTGGCGGTGTATTCTATCGAGAATTTACAAAATTCTTTGGTTTTTCTGGACGAACTACATTAGCTTTTGTCCATGTGCACCTTCTTGTTTTAGGTACTTTCTTATTTTTATTGCTAGCGCTATTTTCCATGAATACGAATCTATTAGAGCAAAAAGGTCTTCGTACTTTCTTAATTTTATACCAAATCGCCCTTCCTCTTATGGTGATTATGATGGTAATTCGTGGCATCCTACAGGTTTTAGAATTCCCTCTTTCTAAAGGTATGAATTCCGCAATCTCTGGTATCGCTGGTATTTCCCATATTTTAATGGCGATCTCATTTGTTGTATTATTCTGCATATTAAAGAAATGTGAAATAAAAGCCGTATTGCGACAATGAGAAACACGCTATTGGGAGTTCTCATGTTAGAAGGTGGCGTCAACATCATCCATATTTGGGGCAGTGTTTTTTATATTATAAGAAACGCAATTTCCTATAACGCAAAAAAAGCTGTAACAAATAGTTACAGCTTTTTTTATTTAGTAGTAGCGGAAGGGAGATTCGAACTCTCGACACTACGGGTATGAACCGTATGCTCTAGCCAACTGAGCTATTCCGCCGCACCAACGAATATTAGTATACCCGATGGATTTTATTTTGTCAACATTTTTTTTAATTTTTTATTCTTTTGCTTTAAAAACAATTTCATCTTTATCCACTAAGTTCAATTTTTCCTTAGCCATCTCCCTTACATACTCATCCGTTTCCATATATTCTTCTTGCTTTTCCAATTCTTTTTTTTGCTTTTTTTCTTCCTTAATCTGCTTTTCTAACTTAGCTATTTGACTCTCATATTCATCATTTTTCTTATTTAACTCCGTGCTTTTGAATGCCACGCCTGCAAATAAAATGATAATAACAAAAACAATGCAATAGACACCACTAGAATTTTGTCTTCTTCTCTTCTTTTTCTTGGCCACAATTTACACCTTCTTTCTTTTCCACTTTTTCCGTCTCTTCCTATGTACTATTATGAGGCCTTTTTTACACTTTCTCAAGACCTTTTTAAAGAAATTTCCAATTTTCAATGCTATCATAACAAAAAAAGGGCTTACTGCCATTCCATAAAAGATCATTCCCATTCCCATTCCTAGAATACAGTATGCCCGAATACTGCCATTATTATATTGATAAAGCAATGCAAAAATTGAGAATCCTGTAACAATCCAAAAAATAAGATCTTCAATTGCAATCATAATATTATGGTGGGGAATTAGTCTTCTAACGATGCGAAACCAGTCATAGAAGAATAAAATCATTCCTCCATAGAGAATGCTAAGATAAAAAAGATGTGCTTCTTTTAACAAGGATAGATTCATAGCTCCTCCTACTTAAATAGTCTTGATAAAAATCCTTCAGAAGAGCGTTTCCCGTTTTGAACTTCTGAATAGATAAGGCTATCGATTCTGCCATCGATCTCTACTTCCCCTTTTTCTACCGTAAGACGTGTTACATGAAGCTCCATCCCTTTCATCATCAACATTCCCATCTCTGTATCCAATATAATCTCATTGGCATCAAAGGATAATACATCTTTTACTCCTGTAATGATTCCATTACTCCGATTAACAAACGATATTTTATGACTGCCTACAACCTGTCTTTCTTCCACGTTCTCGTTCCTCCTTTTCCCACGGTCTTCCGTTATAACTTAATATATGAGGAACTATTTTTGAATATGTTATAAATATTGATACATTTCTTTAGCTAATTCTTTTTTCACATTATCCTCTACAGATAACACTTCAACTGCTACTGTTTTATTTCCAAATTGGATTTCAATCTTATCCCCTACTTTTACAGCTACAGAAGCCTTTGCAGGTTTTCCATTTACAAGCACTCTCCCAGCATCACAAGCCTCATTTGCAACTGTACGGCGTTTAATTAATCGAGATACTTTTAAATATTTATCAAGTCTCATAGAATCTTTCCTTTCTAACCTTATTCTCTTCTGGGCAAACTACAAAACTACACAGCATTTGCACATAATAAAAATTTCTTCTTTCTAAAGATACCCATCGTTTGCACATAGTGCCTTTTTATAGAATAGGAGACAAATTTCCCTATCCTATAAAACGATGAGAAGCACACTTTGGGAACTTCTCACGTTCACAAACAGTGTCCATATGCCAGCATAAATGCTCTCCCATGGCTCATTGTTTTTGCGTAAAAAAGAAGCTGCCGTTTTTTCGGCAGCCCTGATATACCCATTTCCTATGCGTTGATAGCATCTTTTAAAGCTTTACCAGCTTCAAATTTAGGAGCTTTAGAAGCAGGAATTGTCATTGTTTCTCCTGTTCTAGGGTTTCTTCCTTCTCTTGCTTTTCTGTCAGTAACTTTGAATGTTCCAAAGCCAACTAACTGAATTTTTTCACCTTTTGCGAGTTCTTCTGCTACCACGTCTGTGAAAGCTTTTAATGCTTTTTCAGCGTCTTTTTTGGATAATTCTGTTTTTTCTGCAATTGCTGCAACTAATTCTGTTTTGTTCATCGGATTAGCTCCTCCTCTAAATGAATTAATATAATTATCATTATCACTACTGATAATCTCGAAAAGTCTTACACCACTATTTATAAACTGATATACTCCTTTTGTCAAGGATATTTCGGGTTTTTCCCTATATTTTAAAGGTTTTTAGGCATTTTTCTTTTCTTAATATTGTATACAAAAACTACCATAATGTTCCTATGTAAACTCACCCCATTTTTTTATGTATAAAAACGATGAGAAACCCTCCATGGGAGTTTCTCACATTGGCAGACAGTGGCATATATGGGCATAAATGCTCCCCCATGGGGCGTTGTCTTTTCGCAAACAAAGGGTGGCGCCCAGCTAACGATTTTTAGCTAGGTGTCCACCCTTTATCTTCCCATTTTCTCTCTAATTTTCAAGCTGTCCACTTAAAAAATAAACCATCATTTCCCCAAGCATTGCCTCTTGATCCGTAATTGTTTTTTTATCCTCTTCTTCTAAAAATAGAACACATCCTGTCACATCACCTGCGGATATAATCGGATAGGCGAGCGCTACTTCTCCTACTTGGCTTTCTCCGATAAAATATCGTCCTTTTCTATTTCGAACATCATATCGCCCTCTCTCCTCCATCAAATGCTTTAACCCATTTCCAATCATCATATCGTTTATTTGCTTTGCATAAGCTCCATAAGCAGCGATAATCGTATCTCTATCACAAATGGCAACGGTGCGTTTACACGTCTTAGATGCTGCTTGACAAATCTCCTTAACTACGTTCAAAAGATCGCCCATTGGAGAATATTTTTTTAAGATAATCTCTCCTTCTTTATCCGTAAAAATTTCAAGCGGATCTCCTTCTCGGATTCTCAATGTTCTTCTGATTTCTTTTGGAACAACAACACGTCCTAAATCATCAATTCTTCTTACAATTCCTGTTGCTTTCATATAAAAATTTCCTCCATTTTACATTCTATACTATACATTCATTCTCAAATCTAGTTTATACTAAAATTGACGTTAAATGTATTATTTGTAAAATGAAGGAAAATATTCATAAACTATTTGAAATTGTTTTCTTACTCGGCTGTTGTAGCCTCTCCTTCTGTGCTAGCATTCTCACTTGCTGTTGTAGAAGAAGCACTTTCTGTTGTCTCCTCAGAAGCTGTTGTAGATTCTTCTGTCTGTTTGAATGTAATCTTAGCAAATGCCTTTTGATCCACATCTTTATTAAAATCCCATTTTGCTTCTAAATCCTCTGTCATTTTGCTATATTGTTCTGAGAAATATTCACTTTGTTTTTCTTGTAATAATTCCTCTTTCTTTTCTTTTGTTGCTTCTTTATCATTTGGATTGATCATCTTAATAATGTGATATCCGAATTGACTTTCCACAATACCACTAACTTCACCTTTTTTTAACTTCATAGCGGCATCTGCGTATTCCTGTACTGTTGAACCATCATCACCGAATGTATATTCAGAAGATTTATCAGCGCTATATTCCTCTGCCATAGCCTTTAAGTCTTTTACTGTATTTTCTCCAGCTTCAATTCTTGCCAAAGCTTCTTCTGCTTTTTTCTTTTGACTTGCTTTTTTCTTGGCACTATATTGTACTTCTTGTCCATTCTCGTCTGTTTTGAATGTTTCAAATAATAAGTTATAAGTTTTATACTGTCTAGCTTCACTATCTTCTACTGTGATATTTGCCTCAGAAATCACTTGATTATGATATTTTGTTGCAAGAGCATTTTCTTCATAGATCTTTTTCAAAGTCTCTTCTGTTACTCCTGTTTGTTTCAAATCCGCATCACTAATAGATTCCATAAAGGATTTCACATTTGTATCGATCTGTTCTTGTTCTTCGTCAGTTAATGTTAAATTGGCTTCTTTTGCTTTCTTGGATAACACTTTTACCATTTTAATCTGGCTGATTACATCTTTCTTTGTAACCTCTTCCATTGTTGCTTTTTCACCATTTTCATCGTTTACTTCATAATCCCATATAGAAGAACCATACCATGCTTCATATTGGCTCTGAATCGTCTTTGCATAAACCCACGCCTCATCTAAATAAACATTTTGTCCATCATATTTAAATAATACGGTTTCACTATTACTCTTTGCCCCACTGCCACAGCCAACGAGCAAGGCACCTGCCATACACAGGCAAAGTACTCCTGCTAACTTTTTACTAATCCATTTTCTC